>ANAW01000065.1:0-222 GCA_000340945.1 Nocardiopsis synnemataformans DSM 44143
CGGGGCCGAAACCCGCGCGGGAGTAGGCCGAGCGCGCGAAGTCCTGGTAGGCGGCGTTGGTGTCCACCGTGGTCAGGATCCCGTCCGGGGTCATGCCCCGCAGCAGCCAGATCCCCGACACCCCGCACCCGGTGCCGATCTCCACCACGGAGCGGGCGCCGATGGAGGCGGCCAGGAAGCGCAGGGCCGTGCCCGTCGCCGCGTCCACAGGCGGGGGCGGCG
>ANAW01000066.1:0-25350 GCA_000340945.1 Nocardiopsis synnemataformans DSM 44143
CATGGCGTCCTGCTCGAACCGGGACTGCTCGGCGCGGACCCAGGTGATCCGGGCCGCGGTCTCCTCCGGACTGGCGATAACGGCCTCCCACAGCGTTCACGTGTCTGGTGGGGCTCTGACCAGCGGATGGTCACCCATCGTAGAATGTCGGTCGCGGCCAGGTCGTGTCCCTGGCAAAAGACTAGCCTGAACCGGACCGAACTCCGAGCGTTGCGGCGGGAACTTAATCCACGTCCCCCGGCGTTGAAACGGGATGAACGTACGTTGATCGCCACGAAGCAAACTCCCCCCGACCAACCTGGCGGCGAATCGACGGGATGAAGGGAGCAGCGGTGCCAGAGTCCGGCCCTGCCGTGGAATTCGAGGCATGGGAACCCCCGAGCTGGGACGAGGTCGTGCGGACCCACTCCCCGCGCGTGTACCGGCTCGCCTACCGGCTGACCGGCAACAAGCACGACGCCGAGGACCTCACGCAGGAGGTCTTCATCCGGGTCTTCCGCTCGCTGGCCAACTACACCCCCGGCACCTTCGAGGGGTGGCTGCACCGCATCACCACCAACCTCTTCCTCGACATGGCCCGGCGCCGGGCCCGCATCCGCTTCGAAGGCCTGGCCGAGAACGCAGACGAGCGCCTGGAGGGCCGCGAGCCCTCTCCCGCGCAGCGCTACGACGACCGGCACTTCGACGCCGACATCCAGTCCGCCCTGGACGCGCTGCCCGCCGAGTTCCGCGCCCCGGTCGTCCTGTGCGACATCGAGGGGCTCTCCTACGAGGAGATCGCGGCGACGCTCGACGTCAAGCTCGGCACCGTCCGCAGCCGGATCCACCGGGGTCGCGCCCAGTTGCGCCGGGCCCTGGAGCACCGGCGGTCCCTGACCGCCGACACCGAGGCGCGCAGCGGCGGAAACGTCATCAACGGGGAGGCGGAGTGAGTATGGACCACCTCGGAGAGCGGCTCTCCGCGCTCATCGACGGCGAACTCGGCCCGGTCGACCACGAGAGCGCCCTCATCCACCTGGCCAAGTGCGAGTCGTGCCGCTTCGAGGCCGACATGATGCGCCGCCTCAAGCGCCGCCTGCACGGCCTGTGCGAGCCCGAACCCGACATGGACTTCATGGGGCGGCTCACCAGCCTGTCCCGCGACCACGGTCCCTCGGACCGGGGCCCCTCCGGTCCCTCCGTCGGCGGGACCGGGTTCGGCAGCAGTCCGCCCCTGGGCTCCTCCCGGCCCCTGGGGGGCTTCCCCGGCGGCGCCCTGGCCGCCGCGCCCCCGGTCCCGGGGAGCACGCCGCCCGCCGCGGGCGGCCCGGCCCCCTCCCGGCCGGAGCGCGCCGCGGGGTCCGAGCGCCGACGCCGCGGCGACCGCCTCGCGGACCTGTTCCCGACCTTCCCCGGAGGCCGCTACGCCGTCGCGGGCTTCGCGGTGGCCACGGCCCTGCTCGGCAGCGCGTTCGTGGCCGGGGGCGACACCGAGGAGACGCCCGTGGTCGAGCCCCGCCTGGCCGACTACGCGGTGGAGCACGCGCTGACCAGCCGCAACATCCCGGTGGTCGACGCGCGGCCCACCGCCGCCGAAGCCCCCCACGGCCCCACCGAAACCACCCGGTGAGCGCGGAGGAACCCTCCTCCGCGAACTCCGCCCCGGTCACGATCCTCGTCGTGGCACTGCTGTGCGCCCTGCTGCTCACGGCCGCCGCGCACCCCCATCCCACCGCCGTCCCGGCCGAGGGAGGCGACGGCGGGATGTCGGTGCTGCACCGCGCCGCCGCCGCGGAGGACGAGGTCGCCTACTCGGCCGTGCGCGAGATCACCGGACCGGAGGACACGGAGAACGCGGAGGGCACGCGGGCCGCGGAGGACCGCGCCATGCGCGTGCGCGTGGTGAGCAGGCCCGGCGACGGCATCGCCCTGGCCCCCGTCGGCGACGAGGAGTCCGCCCTCGTGGTGGACGCCTCCTCGGCCCTGGAGTCGCTGGACGACCGCCTGCTCAGCATGCTCGGCGACACCTACGCCGTCTCGGACGCGGGTGCCACCCGCCTGGACGGCAGGGATGCCCGCCTGGTCGAGGCCCGGCGCGCCGACGGCACCGTCGCCGGGCGGTTCTGGGTGGACACCGCCACGGGCCTGCTCCTGGGCAGGACCGTCTACGACACCGACGGCGGGCACGCGCTCAGCTTCCGCCTCACCGGGCTCGAACTGGGGGAGGAGGACTGGCCCGAGGAAGCGCTCGGCGACTCCCCCTGGAGCGACACCCTCACCGGGGGCGAGCGCGCCGACCTGCGCGCGAAGGAGTGGCCCCTCCCGGAGTACCTGGCCTGGAACCTGCGGCTGGTCGACGCCCGGTCCACCGAGCACGGCGGTCACCGCGTCGTGCACGCCGTCTACTCGGACGGTCTGTCCCAGGTGTCGGTTTTCACCCAACGTGGGAAGCTGGACAGCAAGCATTCCCCCACAGACCCGAACGGATACGCCGGAACCGGGACGGGGGGAAGCGGCGTCACACCACAACACGGCACGATCTTCGGCGGCGACGCGGGCCAGTACCAGAGCATGTGGCAGGCGAACGGCTTCGTCTACACGGTGCTCGCGGACGCCCCCGCGGGGCTGGCCTCGTCCGCCGTGACCGCGCTGCCCGGGCCGGGTTCGGGTTTCTGGGCCCGGGTGCACCGCGGTCTGTCCCGGCTGGGGTTCCTCTAGCACCCCGGCCGGTCCCGTGCCGTCCCACAGCCGAGCGACTTACGGAGCAGGTCTTGAGCGAGGAAAACGGCCGCCCGGAACACGGGGGAGAGCCCGGCCGGGCGACCCCGCCGGGCGGTGGAACACCCCCCGAGCGCGCCGCGCCCGACCCGGCGAGTGCGCCGGACCGGGCGCCCGCGGAGCGCCCCCGGTGGCCCGCCCGGGCGGAGCGCCCGCGCTGGCCCGCCCGGGCCGCCGGAACGCCGCCGACGCCCTCCCGGAACACCTCCGAGGAACAGGGGGGCGACCCCGCGCCCCCGCTTCACTCCGGGTCGGCCCCGCAGCCCGGACAGGGAGTCCCCGGCGCGCAGGCCGCCCCCACCCCGCCTCCCGGCAGTGGAGACCCCATGAACCACACCCCTGACCCCGGACCGGGCGAGCAGCCCGGCACCCCCCGACCCGAGCAGACCTCCTCCCACCCCGTGGGCGGAGGCTTCCCCGGCCCCAGCAATCCCTCCGGTCCCGGCAACCCCGTTGGCTCCAGTGATCCTTCTGGTTCCACTGCCTACGGTGGTTCCGCCGCCCACTCGGGTCCCGGCGACCCCCCTGGTTCCACTGGCTACACCGGCTCCGGTAACCCCTCCGGTCCCGCCCACCCCGGCCCCAGCAATCACTCCGGCCCTGGCGGCCACTCTGGCTCCGGTGATTTCTCTGGTTCCACCGGTTCCACCGGTTCCACCGGCTCCGGTAACCCCTCCGGTCCCGCCCACTCCGGCCCCGCAAATCCCTCGGGCCCTACCGGCTACAGTGGCTCCGCCTATTCCTCTGGCTCCGGTGATCCCTCGGGCTCCACCGGCTACACCGACTTCGGCAACCCCTCTGGCCCCGCTCACCCCGGCCCCGGCGGTCACCCTGGTTACGCAGCCCCCTCGGGTCCCGGCAACCCCATGAACCCCGGTGCTCCCTCGGCTCCCGGACAGCACACCGGCCCCACCGGCCCCACCGGCCAGTCGGCCGCCCACGGCGGCTACGCGGCGGCCTTCCAGGCGGGGCACGCCACCCCCGCGGGGCAGCCCGGCGCCCCCGGCCCGGGCTTCCCCGCGCCCGGTGCCACCGGATCCCACGCGACCGGCCCCTACGCCGCCCCGCAGCCCCCCGCGCCCAAGCGGCCGAGGCGCGGCGTCCCGGTGTGGATGGTGCTGTCGGGCATGCTCGTCGTCGCGCTCATCGCCGGAGGCGCCGGCGGCGTCGCGGGCAACCTCCTCGGCGGCCCCTCCGGCAACGAGGCGGCGCAGGAGGAGGGCCCGGTCATGAACGAGCCGCCGCCCGAGGCCCCCCAGCGCGACCCCGACACCATCGCCGGTGTGGCCCAGCGGGTCAGCCCCAGCGTGGTGTTCATCCGCAGCGCCGACCCCAGCGTCCCGAGCAGCGGCTCCGGGTTCGTCATCGACGGCGACTACGTGGTGACCAACGACCACGTCTCCTCCGGCCTGGAGGCGGACGGCATCGTCGTGGAGTACAGCGACGGCAGCCTCTCCGACGCCTCCGTGGTCGGCTCCGACCCCAGCTCCGACCTCGCGGTGCTGTCGCTGGACGACCCGATCGACGTCGAGCCGCTCCAGTTCGGCGACTCCGAGCAGGTCATCGTCGGCGACGAGGTGATCGCCATCGGCGCGCCCCTGGGCTTCTCCGGAACCGTCACGCAGGGCATCATCAGCGCCGTCAACCGCCCGGTCAGCTCCGGCGAGGGCGAGAACGCCAGCCGCTTCTACGCGCTCCAGACCGACGCCGCCATCAACCCGGGCAACTCCGGCGGCCCGCTGGTGGACCTGGAGGGCCGGGTCATCGGGGTCAACTCGATGATCGTCACCATGGGCTACATGGGGGAGCCCACGGGCAACATCGGCCTGGGCTTCGCGATCCCGTCGGCGGAGGTCGAACGCGTCGTGAACCGCCTCATCGAGTACGGCGAGACCAGCTACGCCGACATCGGGGCCGAGATCGACCTGGACAGCCCGGTCGCGGGCGCGGTCATCGCCGACGGCGGGAACACGGTGGAGAGCGGCGGACCGGCCGACGAGGCGGGCCTGGAACCGGGCGACGTCATCCTCTCCCTGGACGGACGCCCGGTGAACTCGGGCCAGGAACTGCTCGCCATGCTGCGCAGCCGCAGCCCGGGCGACGAGGTCGAGGTCGAGTACGACCGCGACGGCCGGCGCGAGACCGTCACGGTCACGCTGGGCTCCTCGGACTGACCGACCCGGCCCGACCGCCCTCCGGACACACGCGAGGCCCCCGAGCACGGAGCTCGGGGGCCTCGTCCTCTTCCAGGGCCGAAGCCCCGGAAGAGGTGTCGTCCGGGTTCCCGCGCCGCGGGTCTGCCGGACACGGGCCGCGGCCAGGCGCGGGACCCGAGGAGGTGATGCCTAGCGGCCCGCCGGGGAGATGCCCAGCTGCATGCCGGCCAGTCCGCGGGGCTTGCCGACCAGGGTGTCGGCGATCGAGGTGATCACCCTGCTGGCCTCGGCCTCGGGCTCGGTCAGCACCAAGGGCTTGCCCTCGTCGCCGCCCTCGCGCAGCCGGGTGTCCAGCGGCACCTGGCCCAGCAGCGGGATGTCGGTGCCCAGCGTCCTGCTGAGGGCGTCGGCGACCGTGCGGCCGCCGCCCTCGCCGAACAGGTGGACCGGCTCCCCGCCGTCCGGCGGCAGGTAGTACGACATGTTCTCGATGACGCCCGCGATCCGCTGGTGGGTCTGGGCGGTGATGGCGCCCGCGCGCTCGGCGACCTCGGCGGCGGCCTGCTGCGGGGTGGTCACCACGAGCAGCTCCGCGTTGGGCAGCAGCTGCGCGGTGGAGATGGCGATGTCACCGGTGCCCGGGGGCAGGTCCATCAGCAGCACGTCCAGGTCGCCCCAGAACACGTCCGACAGGAACTGCTGGAGGGCGCGGTGCAGCATCGGTCCCCGCCACACCACCGGCTGGTTGCCCTGCGTGAACATGCCGACCGAGATGACCTTGATGCCATGCGCGGTGGGCGGCAGGATCATGTCCTCGACCTTGGTCGGGTAGTCCGACGCGCCGAGCATGCGGGGCACCGAGTGGCCGTAGATGTCGGCGTCGACGACGCCGACCTTGTGGCCCTGGGCGGCCATGGCCGCGGCCAGGTTCACGGTGACGGAGGACTTGCCGACGCCGCCCTTGCCGGAGGCGACGGCGAAGACGCGGGTGAGCGAGCTCGGCTTGGCGAAGGGGATCTCCTTCTCCGCCTGGCCGCCGCGCAGCTTGGTCTGGAGTTCCTTGCGCTGCTCTTCGCTCATCACGTCGAGTTCGACGCGCACGGAGGTGACCCCGGCGACCTTGGTCACCGCCTCGGTCACGTCCTTCTCGATACGGCCCTTCATCGGGCATCCGGCCACCGTGAGGTAGATGCCGACGCTCACGGTACCGTCGTCGGCGATGTCGACGCTCTTGACCATGCCGAGATCGGTGATGGGGCGGTGGATCTCCGGGTCTTGCACCGTGGCCAGGGCTGTGTGCACCTGCTCGGTGGATGGTGTGGAGGACATGTGCTCAATCGTAGGTCAGCGGGACGGGACGGCGGCCTGCCGGATCGCTCCCGCGGGCCACCTCCTTCAACGAGGGCGCCGCGCCGCGCATTCCGCGTCCCGTGACCCGTGCCGTGCGGCCGCCGCCACGGCGGCGCGCCACGGGGGCCCGCGGAAGCGCCGGGGGAGGGGCCGCGGGGAAAGGTGTGAGCGATGTCGCGGGGGAGGCGGGGGCGCGGAGGGCGCCGTCCGGCGCCGTGCGCACCGCCCTGTGCGTGCCGTGACCAGGCGATAACGGCGTGGCCTTAACGCTGGCAATACATGCCCGGATAGTAGTCTCGGCGCACGATGGGAAATGTGCCGCCACCGCCTGGTTCGTCCTGGCCCGCCGCGCCCGAGGGGCCGGAGGGGCGGGCCGCCGGGTCCTACACGCAGGAGCAGACCTGGGCGGATCCTCCCGGAGGGGGGAGGCTGACGCCGCCCGGGGGTTACGCCGTGGCCGGCGCCGCACCGGACGTGTGGGCCTGGCCGCCGCCGAGGCCGGTGCGCAGGAACCACTTCGCCCGCGCGGAACTCCCCGAGGACGAGTCCTACCACAGGCTGGGCCGCACGTCCCGCTTCCGCTGGTGGTTCACGCCGCTCACCCTGGCCGTCCTCGCGGTCCTGGTCTTCTTCCTGTGGATGGCCATCATCCTGTCGGTGACGATCGTGGCGATCGTCAACGGCAGCGGGCTGGCCCCGGACTCGGTCACCCTGAGCGTGATCGCCGAGATGGCCTTCGGGCTCCTGGCGTCGGCGCTGTTCATCCCCATCGTCCTCTTCCTGGTCCGCGTCGTGCAGTGGCGCCGGACCGGCTCCCTGCTCTCCGTCGAGGGGCGGATGCGCTGGGGCTGGCTGGTCCGCTGCACGGCGGCGGCGGTCGTCCCGGTCGCCCTGTGCGTCGTGGCCTTCCTGCCGCTGGCCGAACTCCTCCAGCCCGACCTGGTGCCCCGTGAGGCCTCCGGCGGAACCGAGGTGTTCGCCGCGGCGATGACCGCCATCGTGCTGCTGGTGCCGTTGCAGTCGGCGGCCGAGGAGCTGACCCTGCGCGGCATGCTCATGCAGCTGGTGGGCGCGCTCGGCGCCCGTCCCGACGAGCGGCGCGGCGGGTCGGCGTTCTCGCGGGTCCTGCGCTCGCCGGGCCCGGCCATCCTGGCCAGCGGAACCCTGTTCGCGGCGCTGTACCTGGCCACGCACCCGGGCGACCCGTGGACGACCGCGGCGCTCGCGGTGATGGGGCTGGGGATGTCCTGGCTGACCTGGCGCACCGGCGGCCTGGAGGCGGCGATCAGCCTGCACGTGGTCAACAGCCTCGTGCAGTTCACGCTGTGCGTGTTCGAGGGCCGCATGGAGCAGATCGGCACGGGGGTCATGGTCGGCTCCGGACTGCCCCTGGGGGCGGGCACGCCGCTGGTGCTGGTGCTGACCCTGATCCAGGTGGGGCTGTACGCGCTGACGGTGGTGTGGCTGGCGGGCCGCCGCGGGGTGCGCCGCAGGAGCGCGGTCGCCACGCGCTAGAGGTCGCGGACCCCGGGCCGGGCCACCGGCTCGCCGGAGGGGGCCTCCGCGGGCTCGCGGACCGGGTCGCCGCCCTGCTCGGGGAACACCCACGCGCGGTAGGAGAAGAACCGGAAGAGCGTGCCCAGGCCCACCCCGACGACGTTGCCCGCGATGTTGCTCGCGAGCGGGCCGTCGAAGCCCAGCACGTACACGGAGAAGCCCAGGCAGGCCAGCTGGAGGAGCATCCCGACGCCGTTCATCAGCAGGAACAGCGCGGTCTCGCGGCCGTAGCCGGTCCGGGCCCGGTCGCCGAAGGTCCAGAACCGGTTGCCGACGAACGCCACCGCGATCGAGCACAGCGTCCCGATCACCTGCCCGGTGAGCGGGCCCGCCCCGGCCGCGCTCCACAGCAGGTTGGTCGTCCCCAGCTGCACCACGTAGGCCACGGCGCCCACGGAGCCGAACTTCCCCACCTCCCGGACGAACTTGGCGATCCTGGGACGGCGGGAGAGGAAGTTCCGCACGGTCTGCGCCTCCGGTCCTGTGGTCGGGGTGGTCGGGCCCGCGTCCGTGCGGGCCCGCGTCCGTGCGGACCCGCGTCCGTGCGGACCCGCATCCGTGCGGACCCGCCTCCGCGCGGGCCCGTCCCGGCCGGGCCGCCGACCGGGGGCGACGGGGGCCTGGGACCGCCGCGCTCGCACGCCCTAGACTCTAGCCGGGGGTCGCACCAGAACCCCGGCCGCGGGTTCCGAGCCGATCCGGCCAGGTCCCGCCGCGCGGGGCCGTCCCGTCACCGCGGTTGACGAGCAGCATGTGAGTTGAGGAACTGTGAGCGAGCGTAACCGCACCGTCCCGCGCGTGGGAATGGTGGGAGGGGGCCAACTCTCCCGGATGACCCACCAGGCGGGCATCGCCCTGGGGGTCGACTTCTCGGTACTGGCGGCCAGTCCCACCGACAGCGCCGCGCTGGTGTGCGGTGACGTCTCCCTGGGCGACGACCGCGGCCTCGACGACGTCCTGGCCTTCGCCAAGGCCCACGACGTGGTCACCTTCGACCACGAGCACGTGCCCGAGCCCGTCCTGCGCGCGGTCGAGGAGGCCGGGGGCCTGCTGCGCCCCGGACGCGGCGCGCTGCGCTTCGCCCAGGACAAACTGCGCATGCGCACCCGCATGGCCGAGCTGGACGCGCCCTCGCCGCGCTGGCGGGCCGTCACCACCCTGGAGCACGTCACCGCCTTCGCCGGGGAGACCGGGTGGCCGGTCGTGCTCAAGGCCGCCCGCGGCGGCTACGACGGCAAGGGCGTGTGGGTCGTCGGCGGCGCCGACGAGGCGCGCGGGGTCGTGGACCGCGCCGCCGCCGAGGAGGTGCCGCTCCTGGTCGAGGAGAAGGTGGACTTCTCGCGCGAGCTCGCCGTGCAGGTCGCCCGGTCCCCGCACGGGCAGGTCGCGGTCTACCCGGTCGTGGAGACCGTGCAGCGCGGCGGCATCTGCCACGAGGTGATCGCCCCCGCCCCGGGCCTGTCCGAGGACAAGGCCACCCGCGCCCAGCAGCTGGCCATCGAGATCGCCCAGGCGCTGGACGTGACCGGGGTCCTGGCCGTGGAGCTGTTCGAGACCGCCGACGGCGTGGTCGTCAACGAGCTGGCCATGCGCCCGCACAACTCCGGCCACTGGAGCATCGAGGGCGCGCGCACCTCCCAGTTCGAGCAGCACCTGCGGGCCGTGCTGAACCTGCCGCTGGGCTCGCCGCGCACCAACGCGCCCTACACCGTCATGGCCAACCTGCTGGGCGGCGAGGACCCCGAGGTCTACCGCCGCTACCTGCACGTGATGGCGAAGGACCCCGAGGTGAAGGTGCACTTCTACGGCAAGGACGTGCGTCCGGGCCGCAAGATCGGGCACGTCACCGTGATGGGTGAGGACTACCGGGACCTGCTGGCGCGCGCGCGAGACGCCGCCGCCTACCTGCGAGGAGACGAACAGTGACCGACAGCGCCAACGGGCTGGACGCGAGGGGCCCCGTGGTGGGCATCGTGATGGGATCGGACTCCGACTGGCCGGTGATGCGGGAGGCGGCCGAGGCCCTGCGCGAGTTCGACGTGCCCTTCGAGGCCGACGTGGTCTCGGCGCACCGCATGCCGCACGAGATGATCTCCTACGGCGCCGAGGCCGCCGGTCGCGGCCTGAAGGTGGTCATCGCCGGCGCGGGCGGGGCGGCCCACCTGCCGGGCATGCTGGCCTCGGTGACGACCCTGCCGGTGGTGGGCGTCCCGGTGCCCCTCAAGTACCTCGACGGCATGGACTCTCTGCTGTCCATCGTGCAGATGCCCGCCGGGGTGCCGGTGGCGACCGTGGCCGTGGGCGCGGCCCGCAACGCGGGCCTGCTGGCGGTGCGGATCCTGGCCGCCGGAGACCCCGCGCTCGCCGAGCGCATGGCCCGCTTCCAGGAGGAGCTGAAGGAGCAGGCCCACGCCAAGGGCGAGCGGCTGCGCCGCGAGGTGGAGAGCGGGGGCAGGCCCACCGGCTTCGGTCGCTAACCGGAGTTCTTCGGGCCTTCCCTTCGCCGTGATCTTGTACTTATAGCGAGTCTCGACCGTCCAACCTCGCTATAAGTACAAGATCACCGTAGGTCAGGGCCTCACGCATCACATCGGCAACAGATCCGCTCAGCCCTCGGCGGGCAGGAGGACGCGCAGGCCCTCGACCGCCTGGTCCACGGTCGGCAGCGCCTCGGGGTCGATGAGGTACTGGATGAGGTAGCCGGTGACGAAGTTGTAGGCCATGGAGCCCAGACCGGCCTCGACGCCGGGGTCGACCTCCCCGGGTTCCAGGTCGAGCAGGAGCGCCGCCAGCCCCCTGCGGGCGCCCTGGAGGCCCTCGGCCAGGACGGCGCGGACACCGTCGTCGAACTGGGCCTGCGCGTAGGCCTGGACACTGGCGACGAGCAGGTCGCGCTCCTCGGGCAGGGCCCGGAAGAGCGCGTCGAGCAGGACGCGCAGCCTGTCGTGCGGGGCCTCGGCGCGCGAGGCGCTGATGGCGGCCTCGAAGGCGTCGCCCCACTCGCCGGTCGCCTCGATCACGGCCGTGTTCATGAGGTTGTCCTTGGACCCGAAGTGGTATCCGATGGAGGCCAGGTGCGCCCCGGACGCGGCGGCGATGTCGCGCGCCGTCGTCTTGCCGTAGCCCTTCTCCACCAGGCACTTCCTGGCGCCCGCCAGCAGGTCGTCGCGTTGGCTCATGCCGGTGATCCTAGCATTTGAACGCACGTACATATTGACACCTGATTTTGACGTACGTACGATCACGGCCATGAACCCTCAACGTGCCACCGCCCGTACGTGGGCCGGACTGGTCTGCCTGCTCATCCCGGCGCTGCTGGTGTCCATGGACATCTCGGTGCTCTTCGTCGCCGCGCCCGCCATCGCCGAGGCGCTCCAACCCACGTCCGCCCAGTGGCTGTGGATGATGGACGTCTACGGCTTCGTGCTGGCCGGACTCCTCGTCACCATGGGCGGCCTGGGCGACCGGATCGGCCGCAGGCGGCTGCTGCTCACCGGCGGGGTGCTCTTCGGCGCCGCGTCCGCGCTGCTGGCGCTGGCGCCCACGGCGGAGCTGTTCATCGCCGGGCGGGTCCTGCTGGGCGTGGCCGGGGCGACCCTGGCCCCCTCCACGCTCTCCCTGGTCCGCGACATGTTCACCGACCCCCGCCAGCGCGGAACGGCGGTCGGCGCCTGGACCGTCGCCTTCACCGGCGGAGCGGTCGCCGGGCCGATCCTCGGCGGACTGCTCCTGGAGTTCTTCTGGTGGGGCTCGGTCTTCCTCGTCAACCTGCCGTTCATGGTCCTGCTGGTGGTCGCAGCGCCCCTGCTCGTCCCCGAGTCGCGCGACCCGCGGGCGTCCGGCTTCGACCTGCCGGGTGCGGCCCTCTCGCTCGCCGCCGTCCTCGGCCTGGTCCACGCGGTCAAACGCCTGGCCGAGCACGGGATCGACCTCCATGCCCTCACCGCCCTGGCGGTCGGAGCGGCCCTCCTGGCGCTGTTCGTGCTCCGGCAGCGCCGCGCCGCGCACCCGCTGATGGACGTCTCGCTCTTCGCCCGTCCCGCGTTCACCGCCGCGGTCAGCGGCAACACCGTCGTGGCCTTCGCCGCCGGGGGGATGGGGCTCCTGACCTTCACCTTCCTCCAGACCGTGCACGGGCTGAGCCCGCTCCACGCGGCCCTGTGGGGGCTGCCCACGCTGCTGGGCACCGTCCTGGGGGCGACCCTGGCCGGCGCGGCCGCGCCCCGGGTCCGCCCCGGCGCGCTCATGGCGGGAGGGCTAGCCCTCAGCGCGGCGGGGTTCGCGGTCGTGGGCCTGGTGGACACCGACACGCACCTGGTGGTGTTCCTCGGCGGCTACACCCTGCTGACCTCAGGGGTCGGCGTCGTCGCGACCCTGGCCAACACCCTGGTCCTGGCCACGGCCCCCCGTGAGCGCGCCGGTGCCGCCGCGGGGATCTCCGAGACCAGCACCGAGTTCGGCGCCGCCCTGGGCATCGCGGTCCTGGGGACCGCGGCGGCCACCGTCTACCGCACGACCGTGGCGGACGAGCTGCCCTCAGTGGGCGGGGCCGCGGCCGAGACCGTCACCGGAGCCCTGGCCGCCGCACCGCGGGCGCAGGACCCCGGGGCCCTGGTGGACGCGGCCTTCACCGCCTACACGGCCGGGGTCAACACCGCCGCCCTCATCGGCGCGGGCGTCCTGGCCGCGGTCGCGCTCCTGGTCGCCGTCGCCCTGAGGAGGCTGCCGCCCGGGACCGGTGAGGAGTCCGGCGCCCCGGCCCCGGCCGAAGACGCACCGGCCCGCCCGTGACCGGGCCGCCGTCCGCACCGGCCGTCGCCCTCACCGACTCCGGCCCGCGGCGGCCGCGGACGGCGCCGGACCGGTGCGCCCGGACCCCACAGAGGCGGGCGCACCGGCGCACGGTCACTCCGAGGCGGTGCCGAGGTAGCCGGCGGAGCCCTCGGTCAGGACGCACTCCCCGGCCGGGCGCTGCTCCAGGTGACCGCCCTCCATGAGCTGGCTCACCGAGGCGTACTCCGCCTCGGGCTCCTCCACGACCCCCTCGGCGGGGACGAGCACCTGCTCGCCGCCGCCGGGCTGCTCGAAGTGCGGGGCGATCGGCCCCACCAGGGCGGTGAACTCCTCGGTCACCTCGTAGCAGTTGTAGTTGTGCTCGGGCCCGTCCGGCCAGGTGTTCAGCGAGTCCGGCGGCAGGGCGCGCTCCTCGTACCGCGCCCCCGCCGGGGCCAGGAACGTGCCGCGCGGGGACCCGAACCGGTCCAGCATCCCTCCCTCGGGCAGGACCCGCAGCTCGGTCACCGGCTCGCCGTCCTCCACCACGAAGCCCATGTGGTCGGGGTAGTCCCAGCCCCCGGGCGTGGCCCAGCGGTCCAGGAACGCGTCGGGGGAGAGGCCGCCGAGCCGCTCGTACCCCTCCATCAGCGCGCCGACCGGCCCGTCCTCGGGCAGGTCGGCGGGGCCCAGGCGGCGGTCGCCGCACAGATAGCGCTCCAGGTCCTCCTCGCTCGGCGGCGGGTCGAGCACCGGGCACCGCGCCTCCTGCGGCGCGAGCGGAGCCGACGGCGCGGGCGGCGCGGGCACCGCGTGGGCGGGCTGGGCCGCCAGGAGCAGGGCCAGCGCGGTGCCGACCGTCACGGAAAGCTTCACGGGTGGGACTCCGTCCGTCCTCGGACACCCGGCACGGTGCCGAGCGTACGCAAGCAACTACGGAGTGAAGTCAACCATGGCCAGTGCGTCATGATCGGGGTTCCGGCCGAAAAAGCGGACGGCCGGGCCCCCGAGGGTCCGGCCGCCGTGCGTGACGAGGGGGAGGGGCTACTGGCGGCCCAGCGCCCGGTAGGTCCAGCCCGAAGCGCGCCAGTACGTGGGGTCGAGCGCGTTGCGCCCGTCCACGATGCGCTTGCGGGCCACCACCTCAGCCAGCTCCTCCGGGTTGGCCTCGCGGAACTCCGCCCACTCGGTGAGCAGCAGCACCACGTCGGCGCCGCGCGCCGCCGCCAGCATGGAGTCGGCGTAGTTCAGCTCCGGGTGCGCCTCGCGCGCCCGCTCCAGCGCCTGCGGGTCGTACACCGTCACCTGCGCGCCCAGGGAGGCGATGGTGGAGGCCACGTCCAGGGCGGGCGAGTCGCGGATGTCGTCGGAGTTGGGTTTGAACGCCGCGCCCAGCACGGTCACCGTGCGCCCGGCGAAGCTCCCGCCGATCAGCTGGCGGGCGATGTCGATGGTGCGCGCCCGGCGGCGCTGGTTGATCGCGTCCACCTCGCGCAGGAAGGACAGGGCGGGCTCCACGCCCAGCTCGTCGGCGCGCGCCATGAACGCGCGGATGTCCTTGGGCAGGCAGCCGCCGCCGAAGCCCAGGCCCGGGCCGAGGAACTTGCCGCCGATGCGGTCGTCGTAGGACAGCGCCTCGGCCAGCTGGATGACGTCGGCCCCGGCCACCTCCGACACCTCCGCCATGGCGTTGATGAAGGAGATCTTCGTGGCCAGGAAGGCGTTGGCCGACACCTTGACCAGCTCGGCGGTCTGGAGGTCGGTCAGCAGGAAGGGGACGCCGTCGTCGATCTGGCGCTGCCACAGGGCGCGCACGGCCTTCTCGACCCGGGGGGAGTCGGTGCCGATCACGATCCGGTTCGGGTGCAGGGTGTCCTCCACCCCGAAGCCCTCGCGCAGGAACTCCGGGCTCCACCCCAGCTCGGCCTCCTCGCCCGCCGGGGCCAGCGCGGACAGCCGGGCGGCCAGGGTCGCCGCGGTGCCCACGGGGACGGTGGAGCGGCCCACGACCACGGTGGGGCGGGTCAGGTGCGGGGCCAGCTGGTCCACCGCGGCGTTGACGTAGCGCAGGTCGGCCGCGCCGGAGTCGTCGCGCTGCGGGGTGCCCACGCAGATCAGGTGCAGGTCGGCGAACTCCGCGACCTCGGGGAAGGAGGTCGTGAAGTGCAGGCGGCCGGTCCCCAGGTTCGCGGTGAGCAGCTCCTCGAGCCCGGGCTCGAAGAAGGGGACCCTGCCGGAGCGGAGCATGTCGATCTTGGCCTCGTCGACGTCGAGTCCCAGGACCTCGAACCCCATCTCGGCCAGGCAGGCCGCGGTGGTGGCACCCAGGTACCCGGTACCGATGACGGAGACGCGCATACGGTCCGCTTCGACCACTGGTGGTGTCCTTCCTCGCTTTCGTCCGCTCCCGTGTCGCTGGTTGTGCCCGCTGGAGGCGGTCAACACCCTGCTTGAGGGCAGAAAACGGACATGGTTCAGCCTACGGGTGTGCCCGGGGCGCGATGCATCACCTTACGCGCCGGGGCGTGGCGCACGACCGAACGCCGCGTGAACAGTCAGGCGCTCAGGTTACCGGTGGGTGCGGCGTATCGGCCACAGGGGCGCGTTCAGCGCCGGCGACCGAATCTCGGCCCGCGCCCGCCCCCGTCCAGGGGGGTCCACCCGGCGCCGTCCCCGTCGCGGCGGAAGGGCGTGGTCGTCCTGTCCGGGTCGTCCTCGAAGCCGCCGGGGTCGCCGCCCGGGCCGCCGCCGAACCCGGCACCGGGACCCTCGGCGGGCCGCGCCGGGTCCATGACGTCGGGGACCGTGTCCGGGACCGTGTCGCCGACCGCCCCGCGCCGGTACTCCTCCCGGCTGGCGCGGGCCACGACCCGGCCGTCGGGGGGCGGGGTCCCGTCGCCCGCGGCGCGCCACCGGACGGGCATCGCGGCGGAGAACAGCAGCAGCGTCCCCAGCGGCAGCGCCACGGCCAGGCCCGCGCCGGAGGGGTAGAGGGAGCTGTCCTCGTTCAGCCAGGACAGCGCCGCCCCCATGGAGGCCGGGTGCGCGACCGGCCACAGGCTCAGCGCCGTGAGCAGCGCCCCGCTGGCCCCGGCCACCAGCGGCGACAGCCGGGACGCCACCAGGTAGGCGCACACGATTCCCAGCAGCCCCAGGACCACCGCCGACGACACCGTCGCCACGGTCACCTCACCCTCGGCGAACCGGGGGAGCAGGCCGGACGACCAGGCCGCGGCGACCCACAGCACGGGTGCCAGGGCGACGCCGCCGAGCAGGCCTACCAGGTGGTGCAGCACGGTGAATCCTTCCCTCGCGTCACCCGCAGACGTTCTCCTGAGCGGTCGAGACCGAGCCGGACTCCTCTCCGGCCGAGGGCTCCCCCTCCGGGGTGGCGTCCGCGGTCTGCGGGGCCTCGAACGCCGTGTAGTCGAATCCGATCACGATCTGCAGCCCACCGTCCAGGGCGGTGTCCTCGACCGCCTGGGAGCCCGGCATCATCCCGGCCACGTACTCGGCCGCGGCCGCGTCGCCCGGTCCGTGGCGCACCTGCGTGGTGGCGACGTCGAGGCTGCTCCAGTTCTGCGCCGGGGAGGTCACCTGGAACCCGGCCGCGGCCAGGTCGGCGTCCAGCTGCGCGCCCAGGCCGGCGGTGCCGATCCCGTTGAACACCTGGACCCGGATGTCGCCGGGCCGGAGTTCGGCCCCGGCCCGCGCCTCCGCCTCCGGGGACTCGTCGATGGGCCGGTCGGCGCGGACCGCGGCGAACAGCTCGCGGGCGGCGGGCTCGTCCCACAGCACGGCGACGTCGCCGCGCGGCGTCCAGTACTCCATGTCGGCGATGGGCACCTGCGTGAAGGTGACCTCGCCCATGTCCAGGTCGCGCATCTGGTACGCGAGTTCGTTGATGGTGCCGGTGTCGAGCCCCTGGTCCACGGTCACCGACGACAGGGCGCTGTCCAGGAAGCCGGTCAGCTTGGCCGGGTCGGAGAGCGTCTCGGTGCTCATCGCCTGGTCGAGCATCGCGGACAGGACCTGCTGCTGGCGCTCGATCCGGTCCAGGTCGCCGCGCGAGGTGGCGCGGGTGCGGGAGAAGGCCAGGGCCTCGGTCCCGTCCACCCGGTGCGTGCCCGCCTCCATGCTCAGCTGGGCCTTGGGGTCGTGGATCGCCTCGGGCAGGCACACCTCGATGCCGCCCAGGGCGTCCACCACGTCCACGAAGCCGTTGAAGTCCACCTCGACGTAGTGGTCGATGCGCACGTCCGTCACCGACTCCACCGTCCGCACGGCCAGCTGCGGGCCGCCGTGGGCGTAGGCGGCGTTGATCTTGTCGGGACCCTGGCCGGGGATGTCCACCCACAGGTCCCGGGGGATGCCGACGACGGTGAGGTGGTCCCGGTCGTGGTTGAGCCGCACCAGCATCATGCTGTCGGAGCGCTGGCCCGGGGTGGAGCCCACGCTCAGGTCCTCCTGGGCCTCCCCGCTCATCTCGTCCCGGTTGTCGGAGCCGATCACCAGGAAGGTCAGGCCGCCGGTCTGCTCGGGGCGGCCCTCCTCGGACAGGCCGCCGAACACGTCGAACCGGTTCAGGGCCCCCGACATCCACCCGGTGAGCGCCCACGAGGTGCCCGAGGCGAGCAGGACCAGCGCCGACAGCGCGCTCATCACCAGCAGGCCGGTGCGGCGCCGGCGGGTGGCGGCGCTGGGCACGGTCACCCGGCCGGACCTGGGGGAGCGCTCGGGCGGAAGGGGCTGCGAGCGCTGGCGGCGGAACTCCTCCGCGGGCCCGTGCCGTCCCGCCCTGTCATCGCTCATCGGCGTCCCCGTCCCAACCGGTCAACGGTGTCCTTATCTCTAGGTTGTCACCCGATTCGCCGAAGCGCGCGGGATGTCGACCCCCGGCGTGTTGTCCTCCCCTTTGCCTGTCTGTCTCCTTGTTATGACGCCGTGAACTGCGAAGGGGTTCGGTGCGAACGGTGCCATCCTGAGCCGTATCCGGTACCACCACGTGACCGAAATCGCGGTCCGGTGCGGTGACAATGTCCTGGCCCGGTCATGTCGGGCCCGGTCCGCGGCCGAACGGGACCCCCGCCGTATCCGGAAGGGGCCCGCACGGGTGCACCCACCGCGCACCGCCCCCCTCACCACATCCCTCTCGCAGCACGGAGTTCCAGTGACCCACCCCCACCCCGAGGCCGTCTCCAGCAGGAGCTGGCTCGTGGCCCTCCTCCTCTGCCTGTTCCTGGGCACGATCGGCGTCCACCGCTTCTACACGGGCAAGATCGGCACCGGCATCCTGATGATCGTCACCTGCGGCGGCGTCGGCGTCTGGACGCTCATCGACCTGATCATGATCATCGTCGGCTCGTTCAAGGACGCCGAGGGCAGGCCCGTCAAGAACCAGGCCTGAGGCGTCGCGGCCCCGGCCGGGCGGGTTCGCGCCGGGCCGGGGCCGCCGCAGGCGTGCAGTACCGTTGACGCGCGTACGACACCCTCCTACGCAGTCCCGACACGTCTTGACCCTGGGAAGTGCCCGTGTCCTGGCCGCCTGTCTCCGTCGTCATGCCCGTACTCAACGAAGAGCGCCACCTCGCCGCCGCGGTGGAGCACGTCCTCGCCCAGGACTACCCGGGCGAACTGGAGGTCGTGCTCGGGGTCGGACCCTCCTCGGACCGCACCCGTGAGGTCGCCGACGGGATCGCCGCCGCCGACCCGCGCGTCAAGGTGGTGGACAACCCCACGGGGAGGACCCCCTCCGGGCTCAACGCCGCCATCGGGGCCTCCTCGCACGACATCGTCGCCCGCATCGACGGGCACGCCATGATGCCCTCGGACTACCTGCGGGTGGCCGTGGAGACGCTCCGCGAGACCGGCGCCGACAACGTCGGCGGGATCATGGCCGCCGAGGGCACGACCCCCTGGGAGAGGGCGGTCGCCGCCGCGATGACCTCCAAGGTGGGCGTGGGCAACGCGCGCTTCCACACCGGCGGCGAGGGCGGCCCGGCCGACACCGTGTACCTGGGCGTCTTCCGGCGTTCGGCGCTGGAGCGGGTCGGCGGCTACGACGAGGCGTTCCTGAGGGCCCAGGACTGGGAGATGAACCACCGCATCCGCACCACCGGCGGCACGGTGTGGTTCCAGCCGCGCATGCGGGTCTCCTACCGCCCCCGGCGCAACGCGCGCCTGCTCGCCAAGCAGTACTTCCACTACGGCCGCTGGCGCAGGGTGGTCTCCCGCCAGCACAAGGGCACCATCAACCTGCGCTACCTGGCCCCGCCCGTCGCCCTGGCCGGTGTGGTCGTCGGGCTGGTCGGCGGCTTCTTCCTCTGGCCGCTGTTCCTGGTCCCGGCCGCCTACCTGGCGCTGGTCACCGCCGCGTCGGTGCCGCTCGGCCGCGGCCTGCCCGCCGCCAGCCTGCCGATGATCCCGCTCGCGCTGGCCACCATGCACATGTCGTGGGGCGCCGGGTTCATCACCAGCCCGCCCGGACTCGGCGCGGACTCGCGCACGGCGCAGGCCACCCGGGCCTGAGGCGCCCCCGCTCCCGGCCGTTCCCGGCCCCCGGCCCTCTCTCGTGCGGGAGGGGGTCTTCTGCTAAGCAGTGGGAAGAGGGACGGGGAACGGAGAGTGGGCGTCATGGACGACTTGCGCGGCGACCAGGCCGTGTGGCGGTTCGACGGTGAGACGGTCGCGATCAGGTACGAGGCCCAGGGCTGGTTCAAGGACCCCCTGCTCAAGCGGATCGGCCAGCTCGAACTCCCCGTGGCCGCGATCGCCGAGGTTGACTTCCAGCCCGGCGCGGGCCGCAGGAGGGGATGGGTGCTGCAACTGCGCCTGCACGAGCGGACCGACCCCTACGCGGCGGTCGGCGCGATGCTCAAGGAGAAGTCCCAGCCCTTCCGGCTCACCGGCCAGGCCAGCGGCGAACTGGTCGCCGAGTACCTGGCCGACCAGATCCGCTTCGCCGCCGAGCAGAGCGGACCGCCCGCCCCCGACACCGCCGCCCGCCTGGTGCCCCGCCTGCCCTTCCACATCCAGACCTCCGAGGGCACCGCGACCCTGGACGGCTCCACCGTGCGACTGGTCTGGTCCGGCGGCGAGGCGGGCGGACGCAAGCGCAGGGCGCAGCGCCGCGAGTACGACATCTCCGAGATCACCGGGGTGGACTGGGCGCCCTCCGACGGCTGGGAGGAGGGCTACATGCGCCTGGTCACCGCCGACGCGGGCAAGGACGCCGGGAAACCCAGGCAGGACCTGCGCACCCTCGTCTCCGGCGAGAGCGCGCAGGCCTACGACACCCTGCTCATGGCCGCGGCGGTCACCGCCCACGTGTGGGCCGCGGCGGCACCGGGGCCCGGCGGCCCGGAGGGACGCGGCGCCGCCGCCAGGCTCAGGGACCCGCGGTGGTGGCTGGACGCCGCGGTGCGGTCGACGGACCAGCTCCGGGGTCTGACGGCGGGGTCCGGGGGCACGGCCGCGACCCCGGCTGCGGACCCGGTAGCGGGCGAGGGGAACGCCGGACCCGGTGCGGGAACGGAAGCCGGGACGGGGACTGGACCGCGGACGGGGGACGCCTCCGGGGAGGCGGCCGGGCCGCCCGACACCGAGTGGATCTTCCGGCAGATCGAGCGCCTGGGCGAGCTGCACGCCAGGGGACTGCTCACCGACGAGGAGTTCTCCGCCAAGAAGGCCGAACTCCTCGGCAGGATCTGAGGCGTCCGCCCGGCCCCGGGCCCCACCGGTGCGATGCGGTCGGTGCGGCTCAGGACCCCCCGGAAGCGCCGCCCTTGAGCGCGGACACCGTCCCGGGGACGTCGTCCACCACGACCGCGTCCATCCCCGCCTCGGCGAACCGCGCCGCGTCCACCGGGTCCGGGCACCAGGAGACGACCTCGATCCCCGCCCGGTGCGCCAGGTCCACGGTGTACTCCACCGACCGGCGGTCCGGACGGGGCGCGTCACCGGACAGCCCGAACGAGCGCGCGTCGATCGCCACCACCGGACACCCCATCCCGGCGGCGCCCGCCACGGCCTGGTCCAGCGGGTTGCGCACGAAAGGCATCCACGCCGTGGGCACCGCCGGAACCTCCTCGCGGACGGCGAGCAGGACGCCCGGGTCGAAGGAGCAGACGAACACCCGGCGAAGCCCGGCCTCCCTGCGCAGGTACGGCAGGAGAAGAGACACCGTCCGGCGCGAGGGCGCGTCGACCGCGTCCTCCATCACCGACTTGACGTCCACGTCCAGGCCCACCCCGGCCGGGATCGCGGCCAGGCCCTCCTCCAGGCCGACCAGCCCGGCCTCGGCGCACTCGCGCGCGGTCAGCTCCACGATCGCGCGGCCGTCGTCCAGGGCGGCGTTGTGGTAGAGCACCAGCGCGTCGTCGGCGGTGCGGCGCACGTCGATCTCGATCCAGTGCGCCCCGGCCCGCGCCGCCGCGGCGTAGGACTCCGCCGTGTTCTCCCGTGCGCCGTCCACCACGCCGCGCCCCGCGCCGCGGTGCCCGACCACCTCGGTCGCCTCGAAGACCCGGCTCACGCGTCCGCCCCCGACAGGGCGGCGCGCTCGCGTTCGCGGCGCAGCAGCGTCTCGGCGACCTCCACGTCGCCCGGGTTCGTCACCTTGATGTTCGTCTCCTCGCCCGGCACGATCCGCACCTCCTCCTCCGGCAGGTACCGCAGCACCACGCCGCAGTCGTCGGTGGCCACCAGGTCCGGGTCGGCCGCGGCCAGCTCGTAGGCGCGGCGGACCACACCGAGCCGGAAGCCCTGCGGGGTCTGCATCCTGCGCAGCTCCGCGCGCGGGGGGACCTGCGCGATCACCTCGCCGCCGGAGCGGCCGGGCGCCACCCGCACCACGGTGTCGGCGCTGGGCACCGCCACCCCGACCGCGCCCGCCTCCTCCAGCGCCGCCACGCACGCGCTGATGACGGCCGGGCTCACGAGCGGGCGCGCGGCGTCGTGCAGCAGCGCCAGGTCGGTGTCGGCGGCGCCGACCATCGCGGCCAGGGCGGAGAGGGAGGTGCCGGTGCGGGTCGCGCCGCCGGGGAGGACGGCGGTGACCTTGGTGAACCCGGCGGCGTCGACGATCTCCCGGACCCGGTCCAGGTACTCCTCGACCATGAGCACGACGATCTCGTCGACGTCCGGGCACGCCTCGAAGGCGGCGATCGCGTGCTCCAGGATGGGCCGGCCCTCCAGGGGCAGCAGCTGCTTGGGCGCGGGCGCGCCCATCCGCGCGCCCACCCCTCCGGCCAGAACCGCCGCGATCACGCGCGGACGCATGGCTCCACCTCTTCCGTCGTCCACGGCCGCTGTCCACAGCGGCCGGATGCCCCTGGTGCGCCCGGTCGCGTTCGGGTTTCCTGGATGTACAGGGGGTTCCCGGGACCCGCCGACACCGTGCTGCCCAACGACACCGTGCCGCTCATCGACACCGTGCTGCCCAACGGCAACCGTGCCGCTCACCGACACCGTGCTGCCCGCGGACCCGCAGTCCCGCGCCCCCGCGACCCCGCGGCCCGCAGTGCCGTCCGGTGCGCTCCCGGCCGAGGCTAGCCGACAGCCCGCCGCACCGCGCCTTCGCCCGGCGCCCCGCCCCGCCCACCCCGTCCCGGCACACCCCGAACAGCCTTTCCCCGTGCGGAGACCACCCTGCCCAACCCCCGGCGCCTCCGCCCCACCCCGCCCCACAACACCACTTCTGTCGGGTTCGGCACCCGGTCCGGCGCCCCCGTCCGACGACCCCTCCGCCCGGTGCGACGCCCGGTCCCACAAGGCACTCCACCCTTCGCACGCCGCTCCCGGCGTCCCTGGGCGAAGGCACAAAACACGCATTGGTGACAGGTGGGGTGGCACAGCCCGTCGTTCGCAGCGGTAACCTATGGACGCCTGTATGGCGTGCCCGGCGCCGACCTCCTCCCAGAAGCGGTCGTTGAACCGGGCGCGGTCCGTGACATCCCCCGGTCGCCCGGACACGCTCCCCCGTTTCGGTACGCCGTACGGGGTGGACCGCGTATGTCGGCCGGTGCGCACAGGCGAATTACGAGCACGCCCGTCCGGCCTCAGCGTGGACCGGACGAGACATCAACCCTTGGAGGTGGCGGTGGCGTCAAGGGCGCTGGCCGTCTGGGAGCACCGGAAGGTCGTCGGCCTCCTGGTCCGGCGCGACCTGAAGGTCAAGTACCAGCAGTCCGTACTGGGGTACGCGTGGACGATGTTGGAGCCGCTGGCTCTGACGATGGTCTACTTCGTCGTCTTCGGCCTCATCCTCAACGCGCAACGGGGTATGCCGGAGGAAGCCCTGGCCCAGGGCGGCTTCCTGCTGTTCCTCGTGGCGGGGATCCTGCCGTGGAACACCTTCGGGGCGATCCTGTCCGAGGCGCCCCGCGCGATGATCACGCACGCCAAGCTGATCACCACCATGAAGGTGCCGCGGGAGATCTTCCCCATCGCCACGGTCGGCACGAAGCTGGTCGAGTACCTGCTCACCTGGCCCGTGCTGATCCTCTTCGTGATCTTCCTCGGCGGCAGGCCCTCGTGGGAGGGCGTGCTGCTGTGGCTGCCGCTGGCCATCGTGCTCCAGTTCGTGTTCGGACTGGGCCTCACCCTCTTCCTGTCCGCGGTCAACGTGCTGCTGCGCGACGTCGAGCGCCTGGTGCGCATCGCCTCCCGCATCCTGTTCTACGGCTCGGCGATCCTCTTCCCGGCCGCGATGGTGCTCGGATCGTCCGCGGTCCCCGAGTGGGCGAAGACACTGTTCCAGCTCAACCCGCTGCTGGGTATCTTCGAGATGCACCGCGCCGTGTGGTTCGCCGGGTTCGAGGACCTCACCCCGAGCACCCTCGCGTTGACCTCGTCGGTGGTCGGTTCGATTCTCATGCTGATCATCGGATACTGGACGTTCCGCCGTCTGGAGATGTCCGTCCTGAAGGAGCTGTGATGGCGCACACGACCTACGGCGCCGGGACCACCACCGGGCCGGTCATCGAGGCCAAGGGCCTCGGCGTCAAGTTCGCCGTGAACCGCCGACGCAAGCGCAGCCTGCGCGAGATGTTCATCCACGGCACCAAGCGCGACCCCAACGCCGAGGGCGACGAGTTCTGGCCGCTGCGCGACGTCACGTTCGACATCGGGCGCGGCGAGTGCGTGGGCATCGTGGGCAAGAACGGCACCGGCAAGTCGACCCTGCTCAAGCTGATCGCCGGGGTGCTCATCCCCGACGAGGGCGAGGTGCACGTCCACGGCAAGGTCGCCCCCCTGCTGGAGCTGCGCGCCGGGTTCAACGACAACCTGACCGGCCGCGAGAACGTGTACCTGGTCGGCTCCCTGCACGGGATGACCGAGAAGCAGATCGACGAGCGCTTCGACGAGATCGTCGACTTCGCCGAGATCAAGTCCAAGTTCGTGGACACCCCGGTGCGCCACTACTCCAGCGGCATGAAGGTGCGGCTCGGCTTCGCGCTGATCTCCCAGCTGGAGCACCCGATCATGCTGGTCGACGAGGTGCTCGCGGTCGGCGACAAGGCCTTCAAGCGCAAGTGCTACGAGGCCATCGACCGCATGCTGGCCAACCAGCGCACGATGGTCCTGGTGTCGCACAACGAGAAGGACCTGCGCCGGTTCTGCAACCGCGGGCTCTACGTCAAGGGCGGCGGGCTCGCCCTGGACACCGACATCGACGCCGCGCTCGCCGCCTACAACGACGACACCCAGGCGGAGATCGACGAGCGCAAGAAGCGCGACGAGGACAAGAAGAAGCGCGCCGAGGAGAAGGCCAGGAAGGCCGCCGAGGCCGGCAACGGCGGCGGAGCGGACGGCGACGGCGGCCAGGCCGCCTGAGAACCGTCCGGGTCCGCCCGGTCCTCCCGCCGAGCGCACTGACGCACTGACGCGCACCACCGGAGTCCTGTCCGGCGGTGCGCGTCTCGCGTGTCACCACATGTCCGGACAGGGCCCCGCGCCCCCGGCCGCGCCACGGCGACCCGCGCGTGTGTCAGTGATTGAACCGTTACACAGAGTGAGGAACGGTGTCTCTCAGCAGAGCTGGGAGGGGACACGTCCATGGCCCACAGCGGCACCGTGGCGCGGCTGGCCGCGCGGATGCTGGAACGCAGACACGTCACCCGCGCCGGGATGGCCCGGATCAGCGTCCTGGGGGCCGTCGGCGCGGCGGTCTGGTTCTCCCGGGCCGACACGGTCGGCGGCCTGGCGGGCTCGGCCTTCCTCGGCGCGGTCCTGTTCTGCGACGCGGTCCGCGAGCGCATGCGGGCCGACCGGCGCGACGCCCTCACCCTGTGGCTCGTGGCGATGCTGTCGCAGCTGCGCGAGTACGCGGTCTACCTCGGCCTGGCCGCGGGCGCCGTGGCCGCCGGGATCGGCGGGGCCTGGGGGTGGGCCGCGGGCGCGCTCGTCGCCCTGGCCCTGCGCGAATCGCTCCTGGCGTCCGGGTCCGCTCCGGCCGACCCGGGGCAGGGGCCGGGTCGAAGGAGACCCCCGCCGCCCGCCCAGCGGCCCGCTGGCGGCCTCCTGGAGGGTCTGGCGCCCCCCCCGCCCCAGGGGCCGCGCACCAGCGACCCGGGGCTGACCGCGCGGCTGTTCGGCGCCACTGTGGTGGACGGCACAACGGGCGGCTCGCGCCCGACCCGTGCCCCCGCGGGAGCCTCCGCGAACGGAACGGCCGCGAACGGGCCGGCGGTGAACGGAATCTCCGTGGACGGAACCGCCGTGAACGGGGCCGCCAGACGCGGGGGGGGGGGGGGGG
>ANAW01000067.1:0-10783 GCA_000340945.1 Nocardiopsis synnemataformans DSM 44143
GGCCGCCAGACGCGGGGGCCCTGTGTGCACAGGGCCTCAGGAAGGGGCCTCCGCCCACGGGAGCCCCCCGAACGGAACCCCTGCCGACGGCTGTGCGGACGGTCGCGTCGACCCCGGAACCGACGACCGGGTCACGGACAGCGCGGACGGCCGCGCCGCCGGTGGCGCCGACGCCGGGACCCCTGACCGCCCCGCCCCCTCGCCGCTGCGCCGGATCACCGACTTCCCCCAGCCCGTGCGCTTCCTGGCCATCGCGGTGACCGCCACGCTCTGGGACGCGCGCGTCGCCTTCGTCACCCTCGTCGTCGGCTGCGTCGTCGCGGCCACCGCCCAGCTCGCCGATCCCGCCCGGAGCCGACGGTGAACGCGAGCGCCGCGCACGGGGAACCGGACCGGGAGCAGTATGACCCGATCCGTCCCGACCTGCGGTTTCTTCGTGATGACAGTCACATGGCGCTCGTGCTCGGCCGGATCGCCCCGGGGGGCGTGCCGCCCCTGCTCACCGCGCTCACCGGACTCCTGGTCGTCGGAACGCTCCTCGCGGCAGGCCACGGACGCCTGGCAGGCATTACCCTGTTCGCACCGGTCGCTGCCCTGCTACTGTCCGGACTGGCCTCGGGCCATCCCCACGACGGACGGTTCGACTGGCTCGTGCCACCCGTCCTGCGCGTCACCGAGTACGGGTACCTGGCGGTCCTGGGGCTGGCGTCCGGTGTACCGGGTCCCCTGGTGTTCGTACTCTTGGTGGCGGTCGCCTGTCACCACGGCGACGACGCGGCCCGTCCCGCGGTCGGCTCGGCCCGTCCCGAAGGGGTGCGCGCCGCGGCCCTCGGCTGGGACGGCCGCATGCTCGTCATCGCGGTCGGAGGAGCGCTGCACGCGCTCGCCCCCGCCTACGGCATACTCGCCGGATACCTGGCGGTGCTGCTCGTCCGCGAGGCCGTGCGCACCTGGAGCGCGACACCGGTGGCCGACGTACGCGCCAGCGCCGCCCCCGGCGACGGCGTCACCGGCCGGGGGGATCCGCGGATCCCCCGACCAGGCCACGCAGACGGGGGCCAACCGGCCGCCGGAACGAACGGGGAGGCGTGAGAGCCCTCCCCGACTAAGGAGGAACACGCCCTCATGCTCGGAATGGTTCTCGCCGCAGGCGCGGGGCGCCGTCTACGCCCCTACACCGACACCCTGCCCAAGGCCCTGGTGCCCGTCGACGGTGAGACGACCATCATGGACATCTCGCTGCGCAACCTGGCGGCGGCCGGGCTGACCGACGTCGTCGTCGTGGTCGGCTACCGCGCGGAGGCGGTCGAGGCGCGCAAGGAGGCCCTGGAGGAGCGCCACGGCGTCAAGCTCACCCTCAGCCACAACGACAAGGCCGAGGAGTGGAACAACGCCTACTCCCTGTGGACCGCGCGCGAGTTCTTCTCCGAGGGCGTCCTCCTCGTCAACGGCGACACGGTCCACCCCGTGAGCGTCGAGGAAACGCTACTGGCCGCACGGGGACCGGAACTCCTCCTCGCGGTGGACAGCGTCAAAAGCCTCGCTGACGAGGAGATGAAGGTGACCCTCGACGAGGAGGGCCACCTGCGCACGATCACCAAGCTCATGGACCCGGCCACCGCCGCGGGCGAGTACATCGGCGCCACCCTCATCGAGGGCTCCCTGGACGCCCGTCTCGCCGACGCCCTCAAGGCCACCTGGGAGCGCGACCCGCAGCTGTACTACGAGGACGGCTACCAGGAGCTGGTCAACCGCGGTGAGAAGGTCGCCGTGGCGCCGATCGGCGAGGTGGACTGGGTCGAGGTCGACAACCACGACGACCTGGCCAAGGCGAGGGAGATCGCATGCCGCTACTAGCCCGCATGCTCCCCTCCCCGCTGGCGATCGACGTGCGCCGGGGAGCCGTCGCCTCCCTCGGGACGCTGCTCGCCGACCGCAGGATCGCCACCGAGGGCCGCATCGCCGTGGCCGTCGGCCCGGGCCAGGGGGCGCAGATCGCCTCCGAGCTGGACCTGCCCAACTGCGAGGTCTTCCACGTCGAGGAGGGCACCGTCGACGCGGCCACCGAGCTGGGCAAGAGGCTCCGCTCGGGCGCCTACGAGGCGGTCGCCGGCATCGGCGGCGGCAAGACCATCGACGTGACCAAGTTCGCCGCCACCATGGCGGGCATCCCCATGGTGGCCGTGGCCACCAACCTCGCGCACGACGGCATCGCCTCGCCGGTCAGCTCGCTGGAGCACGAGGGCGGCAAGCCCTCCATCGGCGTGACCATGCCCATCGCCGTGGTCATCGACGTCGACTACGTCCGCGCGGCGCCCCCGCACCTGGTGCGCTCGGGCATCGGCGACGTGGTCAGCAACATCTCCGCCATCGAGGACTGGGAACTGGCGGGCCGGGTCAACGGCGAGCCGGTGGACGGGATGGCCGTCACCTTCGCCAGGGTCGCGGCCGAGGCGGTCCTGCACCGCCCGGACTCGGTGGAGTCCGAGGCCTTCCTCACGGTGCTCGCCGAGGGCCTGGTGCTCTCGGGGATGGCCATGTCGGTGGCCGGGTCCAGCCGCCCCGCCAGCGGCGCGTGCCACGAGATCCTGCACGCGATCACCCAGCTCCACCCGGGCACCAGCAACCACGGCGAGCTCGCCGGGCTGGGCGCGCTGTACGCGTCCTTCCTGCGGGTGCGGCACCTGGACTGGTCGGAGGCGCGGATGAGCGAGATCCGCGACTGCCTGATCCGCCACGAGCTGCCCGTGGTGCCCTCCGACGTCGGACTCGACGAGGCGGAGTTCGCACGGGCGGTGGTCCACGCCCCGGACACCCGTCCGGGCCGGTTCACCATCCTGGAACACCTGAACCTCTCCGAGGACGAGATCGGACGGAGCGTCAAGGACTATGTCGAAGCCGTCGGTCGCTGAGGTCCGCGCGGGCGGCCAGCCCGTCGGCATCAAGGAGAGGACGAACGAGGAGCACTGGGCGGGCCGCCTCTACATGCGCGACCTGTCCCCGTACCTGACCACGTTCTTCGTCCGGCTCGGCGTCCCCCCGAACCCGATCACCTACCTGATGATGGCCTTCGGCGTGCTCGCCGGGGTCGTGGTCGCCTTCGGCGGCCTGTGGTCGGCGATCGCGGCGGCGCTGTTCGTGCAGGTGTACCTGCTGCTGGACTGCTCCGACGGCGAGGTGGCCCGCTACACCGGCCGCACCAGCGTGGCCGGGATCTACCTGGACCGGATCGGCCACTACGTGTCCGAGATCGCGCTCCTCATCGGCCTGGGCGTGCGCGCCCAGGGCGGGTGGGAGCCGGGCGGCTGGGTGATCCTGGGCATGGCCGCGGCGATCGGCGTGGCGCTCATCAAGGCCGAGACCGACAACGTGGTGGTGGCGCGCGCCAAGGCGGGCCTGCCGGAGAAGGTCTCGGACGAGGCGATGCGTCCGCGCTCGTCCGGGCTGAGCCTGGCCCGCCGACTGGCCTCGGCGCTGAAGGTGCACCGCCTCATCCAGGCCGTGGAGCTGTCCCTGATCGTCGTGGTGGCGGCCGTGGTGGACGCCTTCCTCGGCGACCTGACGGCCACCCGGATCCTGGTGGCGGCGTGCGCCGCGGTGGGCGTGCTGATGAGCTTCGCGCACTTCGTGAGCGTGCTCGCCTCGCGCCGCCTCGAATAGCACGGACAGTTCGGGCGCCCCCGCCCCGAACCGGGTCGGAGCGACACGAACAACGCGCCGGTGACGTTGACGTCACGAACGGGGCCGTGCAGGTTACCCTGTCCACGGTCCCGTCCACCTTCCCTTTATTCTTTCGTTAGTCTGTTTCTGCGAGTGTTGGTCATGTGTCAACCTTCCAGAAACACTTCGTCCACTGAACGGTCGCAGCCATGGCCACACCCGTGATTCCGTCCTCGTCGAGCCCGGAGAAGCCTGAGATGACGGTCTCCCCAGCGCCCAGAGCCGAACGGAGCCGCCCCCAGGTGTCCGCGCCCACCCTGTCCTGCGTCCTGCTGACGATGGGCAACCGTCCCGCCGAGCTGCGCCGTGCCGTCACCAGCGTGTTCGAGCAGGAGGACGCGGACGTCGAGGTCGTGGTCGTCGGCAACGGCGCGGACCTGCCGGAGCTGCCCGAGGGCGTCACGCGGGTGCGCCTGCCGGAGAACGTGGGCATCCCCGAGGGGCGCAACCACGGTGTGCGCGCGACCAGCGGCGACATCGTCCTCTTCCTGGACGACGACGGTTGGTACCGCTCCACGGACCTGGCCCGCCACGTGCGCGAGCGCTTCGCCGCGGACCCGTCGCTGGGCGCGCTGTCCTTCCGCATCGCCGACCCCGACGGCGGCCCCGACCAGCGCCGCCACGTGCCGCGCCTGCGCGTGGGCGACTCCCGCAAGTCGAGCGTGGTGACCACGTTCCTGGGCGGGGCGTGCGCGATCCGGCGCACCGCCTTCGAGGCCGGGGGCGGCCTGCCGGGCGACTTCTTCTACGCGCACGAGGAGACCGACCTCGCCTGGCGGATCATGGACGCGGGCTACGGGATCGAGTACGACGCCGACGCGGTGATGTACCACCCGGCGGTGGCGCCGACCCGGCACGAGAACTTCTACCGGCTCAACGCCCGCAACCGGGTGTGGCTGGGCCGCCGCCANCGGCCTACCTCGGCACCTGGGTCGGGCTGACCGTGCTGCGCGAGCGCGACCGGGACGCGCTGCGCTCGTGGTTCGCGGGCTTCCGGGAGGGCTGGCGCGAGGAGGCCGGTCCGCGCACCCCGATCAGCTGGTCGACCGCGTGGAGGATGACCCGCGCCGGACGCCCGCCGGTCATCTGACCTCACGCCCGGCCCCGACGACGGGCCGGGCCCCGCCCCCGGGCGCCGGTGGTCGGCCGGTCCGGCCACGACAGAGAAAAGCCCCCGCGACCGACGGGTCCCGGAGTTCCAGGACTCCTCGAACCCACCGGTCGCGGGGGCTTTCCGCTCAGCTGGTGGCCGCGTCGCGGTGTCGCACCAGGGGAGCGCGCTCCTTCGGCACGAAGTGGGGCCAGGTCGGCGTTCCGCATTCGGCTGCGTGCAGTGCCGCGCGCACGTTGGCGGAGAACAGGCGCGAGGCGTCCTCCAGGGTCCCGGCCTCCACGCCCATCGTCACCGAGAGAGTGCGGTTGGCCAGGCTTCCCACCACGTCGGGGTCGACGATGCCGGGATCGCACTCCTGGAGGTTGTCTAGCTCGTCGACGAAGCGGTCGACGAAGTCGTCGAAGTCCCCGTCGCTGTTGGCGCCGTTCCGTGCTTCGAAGGAAAGGTCAGCTACGAGGTGGTGTGTGGTCACAGGTCCCGCTCCTCCCAGCATGTGGCCCGACGCAACTGCCCCAGCAGGTCCTTGAGGTAATTTGCCCCGGACGGCGTGAGCTTAACGGTCTTGAAGTGTTTCTCCGGGCACGGGCAGTACATCTTGTAGTACTTCTTCCTGCGCTCGACCCTCCACTGTCTGAACTCGGCTGCCCGGAGCACGGATTCCAGATCCTTGTTCGGGTGTCGTGGACGAACCATACGCAGTCCCAGCCGGTCGCACAGAGGGGAGAGAGGTCAGCGCCTGAGCTGGTGTGCCCCAAGCGTAGGTGAAGCCTAGGGGAGCGGGCTTCGGCGGACCGGCGGTTCCGCGTTTTCGGTGCGGATTCCTCGGGCCAGATCGCGGTGCGGGCCGACCGGCGGCCGCGGCCCCGTTCCGGCGTCCGAAAACTGTTGCCGCTTGACAATAGTTGACTCTGTCGGCATTGTTTACGCTTGGGAAGCCCGCCCCAGGGGCGCAGGCTGTCCCGGACAGGGCGGGGACGCCGAGGTTCCACCCACACGTGGAGCCGCGCCGCCCGTCCGATCCGCACCAGCGGCTCAGGCCGTACGGAAGTTCGGCTGGTCGGAGCTGTCGGAGTGTTCCTCGGCGCGGCTCGCCGCCTCGCGGAAGGACACGAGCCCTTCCATGAGCATCACCCGCTTCCGCGGGGGCATGCGGGCGATGACCTCGTGGAGCTCAGCCTCCCTGCGGGCCCTCAGGTCGCGCAGGAAGGACCGGCCGCTCTCGCTCAGCCAGAGCCTCAGCTCACGACGGCTGTTCGGACTCGGCGTCCGGGTCACGAAGCCGACCGCCTGGAGGCGGTCGCACAGCCTGCTCACGGACGGAGGGGTGGAACCCAGGCGCTCGGTCACCGTACGCAGGTTCACGCCGTCCTCCTCCTCAAGGATGAAGAGGACCTTGAGCTGCGGAGGAGAGACCGGTGAGGAGGCGACCTCACGGCCGCGCCCCCAGAGCACTTCCATGAGTTCGGTGACGGTGGATGCCGCACGGGCTGCCTCGGCTGTCGGTTCCTGTGATTCAGGACTCACTTTCCACTCTCACACATCGCGTCTGTGAGCCTTACCCGTCCGCGAGTCGGAAACCGGGTATCTCTACGACCATAACGGAACGCCCCGTTCCGTGCCCGCCGACCGTACCCGTGCCGGTGCGCGGGGTACTTCTCCAATCGGCACAGAAAACGCAGGTCGAGCCAGTGAACATATCCGAGACCGTAGCGCGGTCCCTTCGTGAGGCCCAGCCGCACGGGCTCATGGCGGTCCTCCGTGAGGCTCTCGCTGCGGACTGCGCGGCGGCGTCCGCCGAACTCTTCCTCGCCGACTACGGACTCAAGGTACTCTGCCACGTCCCCGATCCGCCCGGGGAGTGCGCGGGGGAGTACTCCGTCTTCAACAGCGTCGTGGGCAGGGTCTTCGGCGCGCAGGAGACCTTCGTCGAGGACAGCTTCGGATCCGAGGCCGTGACCGTCCACCTGCCGGTGAGCGCCCGCGGCGACCGCCTGGGCGTACTCACCGTCGAGCTGAAGGCGGCCGACTACTCCGCCGAGGTGCTCACCCAGCTGGAGCAGGTCGCCGACGTGCTCGGCCACGAGATCCTCGTCGCCGAGCGCGACACCGACGTCTACCGGGCGCTGCGCCGCAGGGACCGCCTCACCCTGGCCGCCGAGGTCCAGTGGGACCTGCTGCCTGGCCGCGGCTTCGAGTGCCCCGAGTACAGCATCGGCGCCCAGCTCGAACCGGCCTACTCCATACGGGGCGACAACTTCGACTGGTCGGCCGCGCCGGACCGGCTCACCCTGAGCATCACCAACGGCATGGGCGAGGGCATCGACGCCTCGCTCCTGACCAGCCTGGCGGTCAACGCCCTGCGCAACGCCCGCCGCGGCGGCATCCCGCTCGCCGACCAGGTCGCCCTCGCCGACAAGGCCGTCTACTCCCACTACCGGGGAGAGCGCTACCTGGACGTCCTCCTGCTCGGCTTCGACCTGGCCACCGGCGAGGTGCAGGTGGTCGACGCCGGTTCGCCCCTCCTCTACCGCCTGCGCGGCGACCGGGTCGAACAGATGCCCTTCGAGGCCCAGCTGCCCATGGGCATGGCCGAGGACACCGTGTACACCGCGGAGAGCTTCAGGGCCGAGCCCGGAGACCGGCTGGTGTTCATCAGCGACGGCGTGTTCGACGCCAAGGGGTCCTCCGAGAAGGAGACCTTCGGCAGCCGCGCCCTGTCCCGGGCGATCCTGGCCACCAGGCTGGTGCCCAGCGCCTCCGTCCCCCAGGAAGTCCTGCGCCACCTGGCCGAGTACCGGGGCGAGCACGAGTCCGTCGACGACGCACTGGTGGTCTGCCTGGACTGGCGGGGCCGGACCGAACACGCGTAGGCGCGGCGCCGCGCCCACGGTCCGGTGCGCACCGTGTCCCATTTCCACCCGCCCTCCGTCTGGTAGACAATTGCCACGCGGCAACAACGTAGGACCTACCCCTTCCAGAGACATGCAGTGACCATGAGGAGATGTATGACTGACGGAGCATCCGACCACCCCGGGTCGGGCGCGCGGATCGTGTCCGCCTTCCTCCGGCGCCGCAGGGAGCAGATCGCCCAGCGTTGGGCCGATCTGCCCCTCTTCCAGACGGTGTTCACCGTCACCCGGGACGAGGCCGTCGAGGCCTGCCACGCGGTCGTCGACTCCCTCGCGGTGGTCGCCGACAGCGGACGCGTCGACGACCTGGAGGCCCCGGGCTTCCACCCCGTCCGCGAACAGCTCGTCGCGATGACCGCCTCGCGGACGAGGTCGGGCCTGTCCATCGCCCAGGTCGACCGCGAGGTCGGCGTCCTGGGCGAGGCCGCGATGGAGCTGCTGGTCGCGGAATCCCCCGGGACCGGCCCCGAGGAGCTGTTCGAGATCCGCTTCCAGCTCGCCACGCTGTTCGCCACCCTGCGGGTCATGGTGGTCGAGAGCATGCTCCAGGAGAACCAGGAGATCATCCAGCGCCAGCGCCAGCAGCTCCTGGAGATGGCGACCCCGGTCGTCAAGCTCTGGGACCGCCTCGTCGCCGTGCCGCTCATCGGCATGCTCGACAGCGCGCGCAGCCAGGTGGTGATGGAGAACCTCCTGGAGGCCATCGTCGAGCACAAGGCCACCATCGCCATCCTGGACATCACCGGAGTGTCGACGGTGGACTCGCTCGTGGCGCAGCACCTCATGAAGACCGTCGCCTCGGCGCGGCTCATGGGCGCGGAGTGCGTGATCTCCGGCATCCGCCCCGCCATCGCCCAGACCATCGTCCAGCTCGGCCTGGACCTGGGTCCGGTCACCACCCGGGCCAGTCTGGCCGACGCGCTGGAATGGGCGCTGGAGCGCCGCCAGCACAACGCGCCGTCCATGCAGGGTTCCTGAGAGCTGATCGGACAGGTACGTGACTAGTCCTCCCACCATCCCCGTCCTCGACCTCGGCGGGCTGCTGCTCGTGAGCATCCAGGGCGAACTTCCCGACGAGGCCGCGGTCGACCTCCAAAGCGACGTCACCTCCGCGGTGGCCGACACCGGCTCGCGCGGACTCATCATCGACATCAGCTCGCTCGACATGGTCGACTCCTTCCTCGCGCGCGTCCTCGCCGAGGTGGCGGCCTCCTCCCGGCTCCTCGCGGCCAGGACCGTCCTGGTCGGCATGCGCCCGGCGGTGGCCATCACCCTGGTCGAACTGGGCCTGACCCTGCCGGGCATGGACACCGCCCGCACGGTCACCGAGGCGGCGGCCAGCTTCGGGGTCACCATCGAGCGGAGGGAACGGCCGGAACGGGGCGCGACGTGAGCCAGGCCTCCGCGGAGCCGATCCGCGTGCCCATCCGCAGGGACACCGACCTGACGGCGGTCCGCCAACAGGTGCGCGCCCTGGCACAGCAGACCGGATTCGGCCTGGTCCAACAGACCAAGCTCGTGACCGCGGCCAGCGAGCTGGCCCGCAACACACTCCTGCACGGCGGGGGCGGGTCCACCGAGATCCGCGTCGTCCACGGCCGGACGGGACAGGGCGTGTGCGTGTCCTTCGTCGACTCCGGGCCGGGGATCCCCGACGTGGACATGGCCCTGACCGACGGCTACTCCACCGCGGGCGGCCTGGGCATGGGCCTGAGCGGCTCCAAACGCCTCGTGCAGGAGTTCGAGATCCAGAACCTCCCCGAGGGAGGGACCAGGGTCACCATCACCTCCTGGGCCGATCCCTACGGGCGCGGAGCCCGATGACCAGGGTCTGGGACCTGACGGTCACCGACGCCACGCGCGTGCCCGACGCGGCCAGGACCGCACGGAGCGCCGCGCGCGGCGTCGGCCTGGACGGGGCCGCGGCGGACGCCGCGGCCCTCACCGCGTCCGAGCTGGCGACCAACATGTGCAGGTACGCGGGCGGGGGGCGCTTCGTGGCGGAGGAGGTCCGGGCCCCCTGGGGGGCGGCCCGGGCCCTGCAGATCCTCGCGCTGGACCACGGCCCCGGCATCCCCGACGTCCCGCGCGCCATGGAGGACGGCTTCTCCACCGCGGCGGACTCCCTGGGGGCGGGGCTCGGTGCCTGTGCGCGCGCCGCCGACTTCTTCGAGGTCCAGAGCGCCCCCGGAAGGGGGACGGTCGCGGTGGCCCGGTTCGCCCGGCCCGCCGAGCGCGCCCTGTTCGGCGCCCGCGCGGCCACGGGCGGGATGCACCTGCCCCTGGGCGGCGACAGGTTCTCCGGCGACGCCCTGGCCTTCCACAGCGAAGGGGGCCTGCGCACGGTCATGCTCGCGGACGGGCTCGGGCACGGCGAGGCCGCCGCTGAGGCCGCCGACGCGGCCACGCGCTTCGTGACCGGGAGCAGGGGAGGGGTCCCCGACGTGCTGCTGCGCGGGCTGCACGAGGCGCTGCGCCGCACGCGCGGCGCGGCCGTGGCGATCGCCGCGGTGGACGAGTCCCGGGGCCGCCTCACCTTCTGCGGGGTCGGCAACATCGGCGCGCGCCTGTACCGGGACGGGCGCTGGGAGACGCTGCTCTCCAAGCCCGGGATCGTGGGGGCCTTCTCCCTGCGGACACCGGCCCCGGCGCTGCGCGCGTGGTCGCCGGGCGACATGCTCGTCCTGCACAGCGACGGGCTGCCGGGGCGCTGGAAGCCCGAGGGCACCGAGCGGCTGCGCGGCCACGACGCGGCGGTCGCGGCCGGAGCGGTGTTCCGGGACTCGGGAAGCGCCGCCCGTCCGCTGCGCGACGACACCAGCGTCGCCGTGGTCACGCACACCGTACGCCCTGACGGGGGAGGACGATGAGGCAACCGCTGCTCGACCTGCGGGTCCGCGGCGCGGTCGACGCGGCGCTGGCCCGCGCGGCCATGGCGCGCGTGCTCGGCGCCGCGTGCGCCGGGGACGAGGCCGAACTGGAGTTCCTGGACGGCGCCTCCTCGTGGGCGCTGCGCGCGGCGGGGCCCGGCGGCCCCGCC
>ANAW01000068.1:0-1105 GCA_000340945.1 Nocardiopsis synnemataformans DSM 44143
GGTGGGAGTCCGCCCTGCCCCTCTCCGAGCCCCTCGACGCGGGGGGCGCGGCGGACGGGGGCACGGAGGGGCCGGACGCCGAACTCCTGGCGGCGGAGCTGCTGCGCGTCTCCGAGCGCGCGGGGAGGGTGGCCGCCGTCGCGGCCGAACGCGCACGCGAGCTGGAGTGGCACCAGCGCGAACTGGAGGAGACCAACCAGGGCGTGCTCGCCCTGCACGCCGAACTCGCCGAGGCCAGCGACGAGCAGCGGAGGCTCCTGGCGGCCGAGCGATCGGCCCGGGACCAGGCGGAGGCCGCCCGCAACAGGCTCACGTTCCTCTCCACGGCCAGCGCGAGGCTCATGACCTCCCTGAACCAGTCGGAGATCTTCGCCCGCCTCCAGGACCTGCTCGTGCCCGGGCACGCGGACGCCGTCGAGGTGTGGCTCACCGGTGAGGACGGCGGCCTGTGCGCCTCCGACGGGCGCGAGGCGGCCGTGCCGGACGCGGTGCTCCTGGCCGCGGCCCGGCGGCGTCCCACGGACTCCCCCGCCGGGGAGGGGCAGCTCGCCCTCCCCCTGCTCACGGGCTCGGGGCTGCTCGGGGTGCTGCTGCTGCGCCGCGCCGACCCCCCGGACGCCGACGACGAGGTCGTGCTGGTCGAACTCGCGCGGCGGGTGGCGGCGTCGCTGGACAACGCGCGCCGCTTCGAGCGCGAGCGCGACACGGCGGCCACCCTCCAGCGCGCCATGCTCACCGAGCTGCCCGAGACCCCGGGGATGGAGCTGACGGCCCGCTACCTGCCCGCCACGCGCGGGATGAACGTGGGCGGCGACTGGTACGACGTCTTCTCGCGGGGCGACGGCGAGTTCATCGGCGTGGTCGGCGACGTCACCGGACACGGCATCCACGCCGCGGTGATGATGGGCCAGCTGCGCACGGCCCTGCGCGCGTACGCGCTGGAGGAGCGCAGCCCGGCCGTGCTGCTGGAGCGCCTGCACCGGCTGCTGGGCCACCTCGAACCGGACCTGTTCGCGACCGCCGTCATCGTGCGCTTCCGGCCGGGGGACCCCGAGGTGGTGATGGCCGGAGCCGGGCACCCGCCGCCGCTGTGGCGGGGGGGCGG
>ANAW01000069.1:0-220 GCA_000340945.1 Nocardiopsis synnemataformans DSM 44143
ACGGCACAGGCGGTGCGGCTCCCGTCCGGCGGCATGCTCGGCCTGCCGGTGGAGCTGACCTACACCGACCACACCGTCGAGCTGCCGCCGGGCGCCGCGCTGCTGCTGTACAGCGACGGCCTGATCGAGCGGCGCGGTGAGTCCATCGACGACGGGATCGCGCGCCTGGTGGAGGGCTTCGGGGGGCCGCCGTACTGGCGGGGGGGGCCGGGCCAAGGAG
>ANAW01000070.1:0-5550 GCA_000340945.1 Nocardiopsis synnemataformans DSM 44143
AGCCGACGACCTGCTGGACGCCATGGTCAAGTACCAGGACTGCGACGACGACGTGTGCCTGCTGGTCTTCCTCGCCGCCGACCGGGACACGCCGCTGGCGGACGGGTAGCGGCGGCCCGGCCGCACACACAGGGGAACCGGTTCCGCACACGCCGGGGCCCGGCCCCCGCACACGCCGGGGGCCGGGCGCCTCCTCGGCGCCCGGCCCCCTCGGTACTCGGCCCCTTCGAACGCGGCGCCCGCCCCCCGGCCCGGTGCGTCAGGCCGCGGATCAGACCTCGGTGACGGCCTCGTCGTACTCCAGGCGCGGCAGACGGTCGAACCACGCGTCCGGGCCGGGCCTGCCGACGTTCATGACCACCAGGGGCCGCAGCGTGGAGTCCTCGCCGAAGAACTCGCGGCGCACGCCCTCGGCGTCGAAGCCGGTCATCGGCCCGGCGGCCAGGCCGGCGGCGCGCACGCCCAGGACCAGGTAGCCGATCTGGAGGAAGGCGTTCTGCAGCGCCATGCTCTCGCGGGCCTCGACGGGCATCCCGGAGAAGTTGTCCCGGGCGTCGGGCGCGACGGGGAAGGTCTTCGGGAAGTGCTCGTGGAAGTCGGAGTCCGCGGACAGGATCAGGGTGAGCGGCGCCGTCGAGGTCTTGGGGGCGTTGTTGCCCGCCATGTGCGGCACGAGGCGCTCGCGGGCCGGGGCCGAGCGCACCACGGTGACCCGCAGCGGCTGGTTGTTCATGGCGGTCGGCCCGTACTTGACCAGGTCGTGGATCGCCCGGACCTGCTCCTCGGTCACTGGCTCGTCGGTGAAGCTGTTCGCGGTGCGGGCGTCCCGGAAGAGCAGGTCCTGGGCCGCCTTGTCGAGAACCAGGGCGTCAGTCATGTGTTTCCTCGTCGTGCTCGTGGTGTGGCGGGGGGCCGTGCGGAGTCGGCTCCGACACGGGCCACAACACTTGTTGACGAGGAAGATATTTCTTGGAGAGTTAGAAGTGGGGTCAATCACGCACGGGAGTGCGCTGGCGACTCCGCGGGGGCGGCACCACGGGCAGCGGCTCGCCGCCGGATGCCTCGTCCGCCCACGACTCCAGGCGCTTGACGAACAGGCGCGCCTGGACCGGCCAGTGGAAGGAGGTCCGCGCGATCCGGTGCCCGGTCCGCGCCAGGTCCCGGCGCAGCTCCCCGTCCCGGCGCAGCCGCAGCACCGCCTCCGCCGCGGCCGAGGCGTCCCCGAACGGCACCACCAGGCCCGACGGGCCCTCGGGGCGGCCGGTCACCAGCTCCTGCGCCATCGGGTTGGGCGTGGTCACCACCGGCAGGCCGTGCGCCATGTACTCCACGACCTTGGTCGGCATCGAGTGCCGGTAGTTGGGCGTGTCGTGCAGCAGGCTCAGCCCCGCCATGGCGCCCGCGCAGATCCGCAGCGCCCGGTCGTTGGGCACGAACCCGTACCAGTTCAGGACGTCCTCCTGCTGGGCCTCGCGCAGCAGCGGACGCACCCCGGCGTCGGCACCGCCGATCACCTCCAGGCGCACACCGTGCGGGCGCAGCATGCGCCCCAGCTCCACCAGTTCGCGCGCGCCGCGCGCCTCGGACACCTGGCCCAGGTACACGATCCGGTCGTCGCCCGGCTCGCGCGCCGGGAGATCCGGCACCTCGGTGGTGTTGGGCACCACCGGGTGCTCCAGGCGGAACCGGGAGCGGTACCCCTCCTCGGCCAGCAGCAGCCGCATCCGCCGCTCCGCGTGCCGTTCGAAGGAGCGCACCACCGCGCCCAGCGGGCGCCGCAGCGCCCGGGGCACCCACGCCTTGGTGAGCAGGGCCGCGGCCGTGTCCTCGTGCACGTCCCACACCGTCACCGGGCGCCTGGGCGGCAGGGCCAGCAGGAGCTCGGGGTCGTGGAAGAGCAGCAGGTCGGCCAGGGGCGCCTGCTCGGCGAGCACCGCGCGGGCGGCGCGCAGCGAGGCGAGCCGCTCGCGCCCCGAGGCGCGCGGCACGTCCACCGAGCGCAGTTCCGACCACGGGGTCACCCCGCACTCGCGGAACGGCGCCACATAGGTCACGGTGTGTCCGGCGTCCAGCAGGGCGCGGATCTGCCGGTGCAGGATCCGCGCGTCCTCCGGGTGGTGCACCACCGTGGCCACAAGCGCGTGCATCGAGTTCACCTACCTGTGTCGCCGTCTGAAAGCCCTCTGGGGCGGCCGGGCCGCTCCTCTCGGGGCGGTATCAGCTCTCCGTCACGGTATTCAGCGGGGGAGACGCGCCGAGGAAAGCCCGATGGCCGCACGGAGTGCAGCGGGTGAACCTTCGGTCAGTGGAAGGTGAACGCCGAAAGGCACGCCGATGGACGGGGTGTGCGTCCGGGTCGGCGTGCCTGGCGGGCCGGGCTCCTCAGGTCACAGGACCTGGAAGCCCTCGCGCGTGACGTGGCGCCGCACCTGCGAGGGGACCGCGGGGTCCGTCTCGGGGTCGGGGCGGCGCAGCACGCCCCGGGTGTCCAGGAGCAGCCGCGCGTACTCCTCCAGCCGCTTGGGCCGGTACTCGGCGTGGTCGGTGAGCAGGATGGTCAGGTCGGCCTCGGCCAGGGCGCGGTCCAGGTCGGTGGACCTGGGCACGTCCACGCCGTCGACCTGCCAGGACTCCACGTGCGGGTCGTGGTAGGTCAGCGTGGCGCCCTTGGCGGCCAGCTTGCGCGCGACCGGACGGGCCGGGGACTCGCGCTGGTCGGCGATGTCGGCCTTGTAGGTCACGCCCAGCAGCAGCACCTTGGAGCGCGACAGCGCCAGGCCGGAGTCGTTGAGCAGCTCCTGCGCCCGCTGGATGACGTAGGAGGGCATGCGGCCGTTGATCTCCTGGGCCAGCTCCACGAACCGGAACGGGTAGCCGAGGGTCTTGACCTTGTACGACAGGTAGTTCGGGTCGATGGGGATGCAGTGGCCGCCCACGCCCGGGCCCGGGTAGAAGGCCTGGAAGCCGAACGGCTTGGTGGCCGCCGCGGCGATGGAGTCCCACAGGTCCACGCCCAGCTCCTGGCAGAAGATGGCCATCTCGTTGACCAGGGCGATGTTGACGTGGCGGTAGGTGTTCTCCAGCAGCTTGGCCATCTCCGCCTCGCGGGTGCCGCGCGCCCGCACCACCGTGTTCACGAAGGCGCCGTAGAACTCCGACGCGGCCTCCCCGCACTCCGGCGTCAGGCCGCCGACCACCTTGGGCGTGTTGGCCACGCCGAAGGTCGGGTTGCCGGGGTCGATGCGCTCGGGCGAGAAGGCCAGGTGGAAGTCGGCGCCCGCGACCAGGCCGGACTTCTCCAGCAGCGGGCGGACGACCTCCTCGGTGGTGCCGGGGTAGGTGGTCGACTCCAGGATCACCAGGGTGCCGGGCCGCAGCTGGGCGGCGATCGTCTCGGCCGCGGACGTGACCGCGCCCAGGTCGGGGCCGCCCTCGGCCGACAGCGGCGTGGGCACGCAGATCACGATGGTGCGCGTGGCGGCCAGGCAGGCCGGGTCGGTGGTCGCGGTGAAACCGCGGTCCAGCATCCCGCGGACGTCCTCGGCGGAGAGGTCGTCCACGTGCGACACGGCGCTGTTGAGCCCGGCGACGACGCGGTCGCTCACGTCCAGACCGGTGACCTTCAGGCCAGCGGACACGGCCTCGGCCGCCAGCGGCAGGGCGGCGNGAACGACGAGGTCGCTGACCGCACCGGCGGACTGCTCGGAGACAAGGGCTGGGTTGGAGGCTGCGGCATCCACTTCGTGGTCACACTCGCATTCATCTCGTGAACGGGCGTAAATAGCGGGGAGTGCCATTGCTCAGTGCGTTGGACGTCCGAGTGTAGGCACGTGTTGTCCACGCTTACGGGTTCTGGCCTGGTTCGGTCATTTCTCGAATCTGAACCCGATACGCCTGGTTGTAGCGGTATGCGGCCTCGGCCCAGGTGCGGTCGGCGCCGACGAGGGCGCGGCCTGCACTGCCGTAGGAGATCCGCTTTTCACGACTGTAAGCGAGTTTTGTCAGCACATCGGCTAGAGTCGCCGATTCGCCCGCCGGAATTAACTCTCCGGTCACTCCCGGTTCCACGATCTCTCGCAACGCGGGGAGATCACTGGCCACCACCGGAAGTCCGCCAGCCATGGCCTCCACGGGTTTGAGCGGGGTGACCAGACGGCACACCCGCTCGTCGCGCCGCGGCACCGCGAACACGTCCAGGGCGGCGTGGTGGTCGCGCACCCGCGCGGCCGGGACCCGGCCGGTGAAGTGCGCGGCCCCCTCCAGACCCAGCGAGTCGGCCAGGGAGCGCAGCGCGGGCAGCTCGGGGCCGTCCCCCACCACCAGGGCGTGCGCCGCCTCCCCGCGTTCGCGCATCAGGGCCACCGCCTCCAACAGCGTGTCCAGGCCCTCGTAGCCGAAGCAGCTGGTGGTGGTGCCCACCACGAAGTCCCCGCCACCGATCCCCAGCTCCGCGCGCACCCCGGCACCCGGGGGCAGCGGGGCCAGGAAGGAGGCGTCCACCGCGTTGGGCACCACCAGCAGGCGCTCGCGGGGCACGCCGCGCGCCTCGATGTCGGCGCGCATCGCCTCGCCCAGGGTCACCACCAGGTCGGCGGCCAGCATGCACTCGGTCTCGCTCGCGCGCTCGGCCCGGTAGAAGGCGTCGTCCACGCCGCGCGAGGGGTCGCGCGAGAGCCACGACTCCTCCAGGAAGCCCCGCACCTCGTACACCACCGGCAGGCCGAACCTGCGGCCCAGCTCCAGGGCCAGGCGGGCGTTGTGGTGGTTGCTCGCGGCGTGCAGCACGTCGGGCCGCAGCGCCTCCACCAGCTCCGACCCCAGCCGCACCCCCGCGGCCAGCTCCTGCGCGGCGTCGGCGGGCGCCGTCCAGGGGAGGAGCCGGTGGTAGGGGACGCCGTCCACCCGCACCAGCGTGCGGGGGTCGGGCACCCCCTTGACCAGCGGGTACCCCGCCCGAGTGACCACGTGCACGTCCATCCCGGCCTCGCGCTGGGCGACCGCGATCTTGTGGGTGCGCTGGGTGTAGCCCGCGTTGGTGTGCGGCAGCGCGTTGGTCACCAGGTGCAGCACCCGCAGACCCGCCCCGGGTGACGCCGGATCCCCGGCCACACGCCACCGTTCACCCTCCGACGCCTCCGGTCGCCGAGCGTTCACCGTGGCGTCGGGCGGCGTTCGTGGATCGCGGGTTAACGTGATGGCGTGACGGTCGGGCGACGTGGACGGGGGCGTGGCGACAGCGCGTCCCGTGGCCAGGGCCGTCCGGTACTCCGCGGCCTCCCGGAGAGCGCCTTCCGGAAGCTGTTCGACCAGCTCCCGGGCGGTGTCCGCGTCTCCGGCCGCCAGGCAGGCCGCCACCAGGCGGCCCACCCGGCGGGGGGAGGCACCGCTCGCCGCGGCGAGCACCGCCTCGCGGGCGTCCGCGCGCCGGCCCTGGTCCCACAGGGCGTAGGCGCGGGCCCGGCCGCCCGCCCGGGAGGCCAGGGCGCGCACCGCGCGCCGCGGCGGACCGGGCGTCAGCCGCAGCGCCAGCAGCGGCAGGCGGGGCGGGGG
>ANAW01000071.1:0-242 GCA_000340945.1 Nocardiopsis synnemataformans DSM 44143
GCCGGTTCGGCCCGCAGGTGTCGCCAGGCCAACGAGAGGGTGAACGTCGCCGCCCGCGGCCAGCGGGTGCGCGGACGCGGAACCTGGGATTCGGAAGCTTGGGTGTCATGCACGGTCAGTCACACAACCACGCGGACGTGACCGTACGGTGACACCACGGCGACACGGACGGGACGGCTCGGGCAAGGAACGCCGCCGAACCACACCAGCCCCGCCGGTCACGGCGGGGACACCACCCCCAC
>ANAW01000072.1:0-21809 GCA_000340945.1 Nocardiopsis synnemataformans DSM 44143
AGAAGGAAACGTGAGAGCCGTGGCAACGAGTGCCCCCCTGGGGAGCCAGGACACCGGGATCGTGCACGTCGTCGGCGCGCGCCCCAACTTCGTCAAGGCAGCGCCCGTCGTCTCCGCCCTGCGCGGACGCGGCGCCCACCAGGCGGTCGTGCACACCGGCCAGCACTACGACGACCGCATGTCCGCCGTGTTCTTCCGCGACCTGGGCCTGCCCACCCCCGACGTCGACCTCGGCGTCGGCTCGGGCTCCCACGCCGCCCAGACCGCCGCGCTCATGGTGGGGCTGGAGCAGGAGTTCACCGAGTGCCGGCCCGGCATGGTGGTCGTCTACGGCGACGTCAACTCCACCGTGGCCGCGGCCCTGGTCGCCGCCAAACTGCACATCCCCGTCGCCCACGTGGAGGCGGGACTGCGCTCCTTCGACAACACCATGCCGGAGGAGGTCAACCGCAGGGTCACCGACCAGCTCAGCGACGTGTGCTTCGCCACCAGCCCGGAGGCCGTCGGCCACCTGGCGGCCGAGGGCGTCCCGCCCTCCCGCGTCCACCTGGTCGGCAACCCCATGATCGACACCCTCCTGGGCAACCTCGACCGCTTCGACGCCGACGCCCTGCGCGAGCGCCTCGACCTGCCCGAGCGCTACGTCGCCGCCACCCTGCACCGGCCCGCGAACGTGGACGACCCCGACACCGTCGCCCGCCTCGCCGCGCGCCTGCACGAGATCGCCGACCTCGCCGACGTGGTCATGCCCGTGCACCCGCGCGGCAAGGCCGCCTTCGACCGGGCCGGACTCGGCGACCACCCGCGCGTGCGGCTCCTCGAACCCCTGGGCTACCTCGACTTCGTCGCGCTCACCCGCGGCGCCGCCGCCGTGGTCACCGACTCCGGCGGCGTGCAGGAGGAGACCACGATCCTCGGCGTCCCCTGCCTGACCCTGCGCCCCAACACCGAGCGCCCCGTCACCATCACCCACGGCACCAACCAGCTCGTCACGGAGGCCGACCTCCTCCAGGCCGTCACCAAGGTCCTGCACGGGCAGACCCCGGAGCGGATCGGCGACACCCCGCCCCTGTGGGACGGCCGCGCCGGGGAGCGCATCGCCTCCGTGCTCACCCAGTGGTCGAGGTGAACCCGATGACACACGAACACCGCGCACCCGTTCCCGCACCCCGGGACGGCAGCGCACGGGAACGCGCCGTACGGGGCGCGGTCCCGGTCCAGGCACGCGGGGTCCGCCGCAGGGCGGCCCCGATTCCCCCGCAGCGGTCCAGGTGATCCACCATGGCACACGTCCCTCCATCCGTCCCGCACCCCAGAGGCCCCGCCGGGCCCGCGACACGCCTGGCCAAGGGCATCCGCACCCGGCCGGGCGCGCGCAGGGTGCACCGCACGTCGCAGTCGGACCCGACGCACGGCGCGGTGGTTTCGCCGAACCGAACCGAACACAAGGTGGCAGACCGTGAAACGGCGTGAACAGAGCCAGACCGAACAGCTCCGGCAGGCGCTGGCCGAGCGCGAGGCCCAGCTTCAGGAGGCGCGCACCCGGCTCGCCGCCCTGGAGGGCTCGACCTCGCTCCAGGTGGGCAAGGCGCTCACGTCCGCCGCGAAGCGCCCCGGCCGGTCCCTGGTCAAACTTCCCCGTGACCTCTACCGTCTCTGGCGCAGCAGCGGCACCACCCGGCACACCGAGCGCCGCCGCCGCGGCGGCGCCGAGCCGGTCCGCTCCTTCGACGCCGAGCGCCAGGAGTCGCGGCTGCTCACCGGCCTGACCGGCGGCAGGGAGGACCTGCTGGTCGTCGCCACGGTCGTCGGACCCTCCATCGCGGAGGCGGTCGACCCCTACGTGCGCTCGGTGCCCCTGCGCCCGCACGACGCCCAGATCGTCATGGACGGCGTCGACGTGGACCTGGTCCTGGTCTCGGCCTCGGCCGCCGCCCCCGGGTCGCCGTGGGCGCACGTGGGCGACCCCGCGGCCGCCGACCGCACCCGCGCCCTGCACTGGGTGCTGGAGTCCGCCGCCTCCCGCGGCATCCCCACGGTCCTGCTCGACGACGTCCCCTCGCCGCCCGCCCTGCGCGAACTGGGCTTCGACAGGGTCCACCGGGGCGACGCCGGGGTCCCGCTGCACCTGTTCAACCCCGTGGCCGCCGACCTGACGCCCGGCCCCGAGGCGGTGTTCGTGCGCGTCCGCCGCGAGGAGCCCGTCCCCGACGTCCTCGCCGAGCTGGGCGCGGGCGTGGTGGAGGCCGACTCCCGTGACCTGGCCGACGCCCTGCGCGCCGCCAACGTCGCCGTCGTCCCGCCCCTGGCCGCCGAGGAGGCCCGGCTGCACCGCCGCGCCTGGGCCTGCGGCACCCGCGCGGTCACCGCGGGGGAGGGCCTGGCCGTCACGGTGCCGCGCATGCGCGCCGAGCAGCCCACCGCGGCCGAGCAGCGGGGCATGCTCCGCCAGGTCTTCCTGCGCGAGGCCACCCCGGTCCGCCTCGCCGAGATCCTGGACGGCCTGGACTTCCCGCCCGGCACCCCCGGCCCGGAACTGCCGCTGCGCGGCCGCTCCGTGGCCGTCCTGGCCGACCCGGCGGGGGAGGCCGACGCCGACAGGCTCGCCGACGACCTGCTGGGCGCCGCGCTCAGGCCCGCCGAGGTGGTCGTGCCCGGCGCGGCCTCGCGCCTGCCGGGGATCCAGCGGCTGCGCGCCGAGGGCGTCACCGTGCGCACGGTGCGCTTCAGCGCCCCGGACACCCCCGAGGAGCTCACCCGCGACGAGCCCGGCGTCCGCGCCGGGGAGCCCTGGACCGCCCTGGCCGAGCGCGCCACCGCGCCGTGGTCGCACCTGTGGACCGCTCCGGTCGGCCGCAGACGCCTGGCCGACCTGGTGTGCGCCGTGGAGTGCACGGACGCCGACGCGGTCGGTACCGTCGACGCGGCGGCCCCCGAGCCGGGCGAGCACGGTTTCTTCGACCGTCCGGACACCGCGGACCGTCAGTACGTCTTCGTCAGCGCGGTCGTGCCGGAACTGGTCCGCACCGCGCTGCTGAGGCGCGGCTGGGACCCGGCGGAGTGGAACCGCCGCGGCACCCGGCTCCTGGCCCTGGGCCCCGACCACGGGACGGGCGACGACGCGGAGGACCCCGTGTCCGACGCGGCGGATGCCTCGACCGGCGCCGTCGGATGAGCCGTACGGGCAACGAGAATGCATCCGAAGGGAAGAACGTGAGCACACCGCCTCCGCGCGCACTCCTGTACGGGGACGTGGACCTCAACATCATCGACGGTTCCGCGGTCTGGGCGCAGTCGATGGCGCAGGCCCTGGCCGCCGCCGGATGCGAGGTGACCCTGCTGCTGAAGGCGCCCGTGCGCACCGACCGGCTCACCGAGCCCCTCACCAGGGTCCCCGGGGTCCGGCTGCTGCGGCCCTACGAGGACAAGGCGCTGCCCGACCTGGGGCCGAGGGGGCTCACCCCGGAGCAGGCCGTCACCCTGATGACCAGGCACCACGAGCGCAAGCCCTTCGACCTCGTCGTCGTGCGCGGGCGCCGCCTGGCCGGGCTGGCCGCGCAGGAGGAGGCGCTGGCGGGCCGCCTGTGGACCTACCTGACCGACTTCCCGCACAGCGTGGGGGAGCTGTCCGCGACCGCCACCGCCGAGCTCACCGAGATCGCGCTGGCCTCCCGGTTCCTGCTCTGCCAGACCGAGGAGCTGCGCGCCTTCCTGGAGTCGACGGTGCCCGCCGCCTGCGGCCGGTCGGTCCTGTTCCCGCCCGTGGTGGTCGTCCCCGAGGACGTGCGCGCCGACGGCGGGGCCCAGGCCCGCGCCCGCCTGGCCTACACCGGCAAGTTCGCGCCGCGCTGGAACACCCTGGAGATGACCGAGCTGCCCGCCGAGCTGGCGCGGCGCGGGGTGGACGCCGAACTGGTGATGATCGGCGACAAGATCCACGCCGAACCCGCCGACTGGGCCAAGAACATGCGCAGGGCCCTGGAGGGCACCCCGAACGTGGACTGGCGCGGGGGGATGTCGCGCGCCGAGGCGCTCCGCCAGGCCGCCGAGTGCGGCTTCGGCCTGTCCTGGCGCGACCCGTCCATGGACGCCAGCCTGGAGCTGTCCACCAAGGTGCTGGAGCTGGGCGCGCTCGGCCTGCCGGTGGTGCTCAACCGCACGCCCATGCACGAGGCCATGCTGGGCGCCGACTACCCGCTGTTCGCCGGGACCGACGTCGCCTCGGTCGCCGACGCGGTGGCCCGCGCCCACGGCGACCGCGCGGTCTACGCGGACGCCGCCGCCCGCTGCCGCGACGCCGCGGCCGACCACACGCTGGAGCGGGCCGCCGAGCGGCTGCGAGGCTACCTCGCCGATGCCCTGCCCCCCACCCCCGAGGGCGCCGACCCCGAGCGGCCGCTCAAGGTGGTCATCGCCGGGCACGACATGAAGTTCTTCACCCGTCTGGCCGAGTACCTGGACTCGCTGCCCGGCCTCGAGGTGCGCATGGACGAGTGGGAGGGGCTGAGCACCCACGACCAGTACCGCTCCCGGGAGCTGGCCGCCTGGGCCGACGTGGTGATCTGCGAGTGGTGCGGGCCCAACGCGCTGTTCTACTCCAAGTGGAAGCGCCCCGACCAGCGGCTCATCGTGCGGCTGCACCGCTTCGAGCTCTACGCGGAGTGGCCCCGCAAGCTGGACATCGACAAGGTCGACGCGGTGGTGTGCGTGAGCCCCCACTACGCCGACCTGACCCGCGAGATCACCGGGTGGCCCGCCGGGAAGGTGGTCGTGGTCCCCAACTGGGTGGACGACGAGCAGCTCGGCCGCCCCAAGCTCCCCGGGGCCGAGTACTCCCTGGGCATGGTCGGCATCGCGCCCTCGCGCAAGCGGCTGGACCGGGGGCTGGACGTCCTCGCCGAGCTGCGGCGCATGGACCCGCGGTACACGCTGTCGGTCAAGACCAAGCAGCCGTGGGAGTACTGGTGGATCTGGAACCGGCCGGAGGAGCGCGCCTACTTCGAGCGCGTCTACCGGCGGATCCAGCGCGACGAGCGCCTCGCCGCCGGGGTGGTGTTCGACCCCTTCGGGCCGGACGTGGCCACCTGGCTGCGGCGGGTGGGGTTCATGCTCTCCACCAGCGACGACGAGTCCTTCCACCTGGCGCCCGCCGAGTGCGCCGCCTCGGGCGGCGTGCCCGCCCTGCTGCCGTGGCCGGGCGCGGACACCATCTACGACCCGCACTGGATCCACGACGACGCCGTGGCGATGGCCGAGGCCATCCACGCGACCGTCAGCGAGGGGCGGTTCGCCGCGGAGGCCGCGCGCGCCCACGAGGAGGTCACCACCGCCTACGGCCTGTCCCGGGTGCGGTCGCTGTGGAGCGACCTGGTGGTCCGCGGCAGGGCGCCCAGGGAGGAGCACTCCACCGCCGCCGCGGGCGCCTGAGGGCTGGGGAGCCGGGGCGCGGGCCCGGTCCGGGGCGTCGGACCGGACCCGGGCCGCTCCCCGGGGCCCCGGCGCCTACACGGGTCCCGTCATCTTGGACAGGCCCCCCGCGCCCGCGGGCAGGAACAGCGCGAAGGTCGTCGGCTTGGTCTGCACCAGCTCGATCCGGGCCCCCTCGGACTCGGCGATGTGCCGGGCCAGGGCCAGACCCAGCCCGGTCCCGCCCCCGCCGCTCACCTCGCGCTCGAAGATCCGGCCCGACAGGTGCTCGGGCACGCCCTCGCCCTCGTCGCTGACCTCGATGCGCACCGACTGCCCGGTGTCCAGCCGCCGGATGGTGACCGTTCCGGCGCCGTGCTTGTAGGCGTTCTCCACCAGCGTCGCCACGATCTGGGCCAGGTCGGCGGAGACGGTCATCGCGGCCAGCCCGGCGTCCCCGGTGACCAGCAGCCTGCGCCGCGCGGACTGGAAGACCGGCTGCCACTCCTCCTGGAGGTTGTCCAGGACGGGATCGATCTCCACCGCCTCCACCTCGGGGTTCTGGCTCTTGCGGGCCCGTCCCAGCAGGCTCTCCACGGTCTCCACCAGGCGCTCGGTCTGGGCCAGGGCGGCCTCGCCCTCCTCGCGGACCGCCTCGGGGTTGTCCGCCTCGGCCAGGATCTCCTCCAGGCGCATCGTCAGCGCGGTCAGCGGCGTGCGCAGCTGGTGCGAGGCGTCGGTCGCGAAGTGGCGCTCGGTGGCGATCAGCCCGGCGATGCGCTCGGCGCTGCGGTCCAGGACCTCCGCCACCCGGTCGGCCTCCGGTATCCCGTACCGGTGGCCCCACGGCGTGGTCACGCCCGAGCCCAGGCGCTCGGCGGTGGCCGCCAGGTCGAGCAGGGGCAGGGTCAGCCTGCGGGCCTGGAACATCGACAGCCCGACGGCGACGCCGATGGCCAGCAGGGACAGCGACGCGATCCCCATCCACGCGCGGACCACGCTCTGCTGCACGCTCTCGGCGCTCATCCACACCTCGACGCGCGTGCCCCGGCCGGTGGTCGCGGTCGCCTTGAGCATGCTCGGGGAGTCGGGCGCCTCGGGGTTGAGCGCGGGGTCTCCCGCGGTCACCGAGGTGGGCTCCTCCGCCGGGGTGATCCGGATGAAGCGGCGGGGATGGTCGCGGTCGAACTCGCCCAGGTCGAGTTCGCCGTGCAGCTCCAGCATGGTGTCGCTCTCGGCGCCGATCAGCTCCGCCTCGCCCTGGAGCTGGCGGGTGCTCTCGTCGTACACCAGCTTGTACGTGAGCGCGCCCAGGGGCAGCCCGAGCAGCATGACGGCGATGACGGTCACCACCAGGGTGGAGAAAACCATCCGCCTGCGCATGTCACCTCATGTCCGTCCGACCCGGAGGCGACCGACCGGCGCGGGGCGCCCCGAAAGGCCGTGTCAGTCTCGCTCGAACCGGAAGCCCACACCCCGGACGGTCGTGATGTACGACGGCTGGTTGGCGTCGTCCCCCAGCTTGCGGCGCAGCCAGGAGATGTGCATGTCCAGGGTCTTGGTCGAACCCCACCAGTTGGTGTCCCACACCTCGCGCATGATCTGCTCGCGGGTGACCACCTTGCCCGCGTCGCGGACGAGCACGCGCAGCAGGTCGAACTCCTTGGTGGTGAGCTGGAGCTCGCGTTCGCCCAGCCAGGCCCGTCGGGAGTCGTTGTCGATGCGCACGCCGTGCACGACGGGCACCTCGGCGCCGCCCCGCCGCAGCAGGGCGCGCACGCGCGCCAGGAGTTCGGCGAGCCGGAAGGGCTTGGTGACGTAGTCGTCGGCGCCCGCGTCGAGGCCGACGACGGTGTCGACCTCGTCGGCGCGGGCGGTCAGGATGAGGATGGGCGTTCCGTGACCCTCGGCTCGGAGCCGACGTGCCACCTCAAGCCCGTCCATTTCGGGCAGCCCGAGATCCAGGACCATGAGGTCTATGTCTCCCGCACGGGCACGGTCGAGTGTCTCAACGCCGTTGACGGTCACGTCCACCGTGTAGCCCTCGCGCCGGAGCGCGCGCGCGAGAGGCTCGGAGATCGAGACATCGTCTTCGGCCAGCAAAACGCAGGTCATGTTGTCGATCGTAGGTCCGGGGACGCGCATTTCCCTATTATGCGCGCCGGATGTCCCAAGGTTGGTCGAAAATACGCTAATCACATACCGGGCAAAAGGTTCAATTCGCCATCCCAGTACTTTTCTTTACACTTACATGGTGATACTGGGAAACTCGTGTCAGGTTCCGTGTCATCCGGACCGCGTCCCCCGGTGAACAGTGTGGCTGAGAAAATGGGACGATTCATTGCAAAACGTTTGGTAAGTCGGCGTCAGGACAACCAGGCGTGGAGCCGGCGCACCCGCCACCAGCCCCGACAGCGAGGAGAACGTACGTGAATCCCGACAGTTCGCCACCGCCCTGGAGACCGCCGGGGGCGTACACGCCCCAGGGAGGGCAGCCTCCCCACGGCGCCGGGAACCCGCAGGGCGCGCAGGGTCCTCAGGGCCCTCAGGGCCAACAGACGCCTCCGAACCCTCAGGCGCTCCCGAACCCGCAGGCCCCCCAGGGCTTCCAGGGGCCTCAAGGTCCTCAAGGTCCTCAAGGGCCTCAGGGTCCTCAAGGCCCACAGGGGCCTTACGGGCAGCCGCCCCAGCCGCCCCGCCCGCCCCAGCCGGGCCGCTACGGCACCGGTCTGCTGGCGGTGCTCGCCGTGATCGCGGTGCTGGCGGGCGCCTCCTTCCTCGGCGGAGGACTCGCCTTCGGCGGCAGGGTGACCGGTCTCGTCGCCGCGGTCAGGGACTCCGAGGCCTCGGCGGAGCCCGGCGGCGAGCCGACGCGGGAGACACCGTCCGAGGAGCCTGCTCCCACCGCGGCCCCCGCTCCCACCGGGGAGCCCTTGCCCACCGACGAGCCCTCCGCGGGGCCGACGGACGAACCGGTCCCCGAGGCGGAGAACCTCATCAGCTCGGAGGAGCTGGTCGACGAGCTGCGCCGCGACTTCGAGATCGACGCCCGTCAGGACATCACCGACGAGGTCTGCGGCTCGGACCCCGGGGCCGAGGAGACCACCCTCTTCCAGTGCACCTCGTCGATGGACACCAACCTGGTGCGGGTGGCCGCCTTCGAGAACTCCGGGATCGCGATGATCGCCGCGATGGCCATGCTGGAGAGCGAGGAGAACGCCGCGGCGGACATCCAGGACGCCTGCCACTTCGTGCTGGTGTGGTTCGAGGAGAACGGCCTGGACCAGCAGGAGCGCGACGACATGGCCGAGGCCACGCGCGAGATCGCGGGCTGCCCCTGACCGGTCCCGGCGGGGTCGGGCCCTGGGTCAGGAGTCCGAGTCCGGGGAGCCCGCGCCCGCGGCCCCCCTGCGCCTGCGACCCAGGTAGAGCGCGGCCCCGCCGGCCGCGACGGCGACCACGGCCGCTGCCACCAGGCCGAGCAGCGCGCCGCCCGTCCGCGGCAGTGCGCCGTCCGCGTTCCCGCCGGGCTTGCCGGGACCGTCGTCCGGGCCGTCCGTGGCGGGCGGGTCCGTCGGGTCCGGGCTCGGTCCGCCGCCGGGGTCGGTGGGCTCGTCGGTGGGTCCGCCGGTCGGCGGGTCGGTGGGCGTTCCGCCGCCGTCACCGTCGGGGACGGTGGCCCGCTCTCCCACCACGATGCGGCCGGAACCGCCCTCGGGGTAGGCGGCCTCGGTCACCCGGCCCTCCAGCGTCCCGGTGAGCAGGCCCTCCAGCGCGGCCTGGTAGGTCGCGCCCACCACGGTGAAGTCCGCTCCGCGGAACGGGTACATGTCGCCGCCCCGGGCGGAGAAGTCGTTGGTCACGATCGTGATCGGGTCGCCGTCCACGACCTCGCCGTCCTCGACGAGCACCGTTCCGTCGTGCAGGATCGCGCTGCGGACCCGCTCGCCGGGGGTGGTCACGGCGCCCTCCTCGTCCACCACCTGCGCCGGGCGCTCCGGGTCGTAGGCGAAATTGACCCCGGCGACCTGCATGAACGCGCCGCTGGCCGCGGGAGCCGCGGCCACACCCTGCTCCAGCAGCTCCTTGACCTGCGAGCGCGGGATGTCGGGGACCACCGCCACCTGGTTGGCGAACGGGGCGATCGAGTAGGTGTCCAGCGCGGTCAGCGGACCGGCCGGAACGACCGAGGCGTTGCGGATGCCGCCGCCGTTCTGGATGCCGATCCGCGGAGCGGGCACGCCGTACTCCTGCGCGTTGCGCACGCCGGTGTCCAGCAGCGCGTCGGCCACCAGGTTGCCCAGGTTGGTCTCCTGGGTGCGCACGCCGGGGTTCTGGACGCCGTTGAGGTCGACCTCGCTGGTGGCCACCTCCGTCTCCGCCAGGCCCGCGACGTACTCGGACACGGGCGCGGTGACCTGCGACTCCACCTCGGGGTGGGGCTCGACCGCGTCCTCGCCGACGCCGGAGACCCGGACCGGCCCCGAGCGGTCGGAGACCGACACCAGGTCACCGCCGTCGAAGTTCACGACCAGGCGGCCCACGTACTTGTAGTTGGACCCGGCGGTGACGATGGGCACCCTGACGCCCTCGGGGTTGGTGGCGATGAGCGGGTAGGCCAGGGGCTCACCGGTCTCCGGGTGCGCCGTGACCTCGTCGCCGGGCACCAGGACGTCGTCGGCGTCGGCCATCACCTCGTGGCCGCCGCCCGCGACGATGACGTCGACGCCGGTCAGCTCGCGGGCCACGCGCTCCTCGTAGGCGATCCCCTGGAGGTGCGACATGAGGATGATCCTGTCCACGCCCTCGGCGGTCAGCCGGTCGACCTCGGCCTGCACGGGGGCGACGAGGTCCTCCACCACCACGTCGCGCGGGCTGGTGATGGTGTCCAGCGGCGGGTACAGCGCGCCGACGACGCCGACCTCGTGGCCGGAGGCCTCCACCACGGTGCTCGGCGCGATCCGGCCCTCGTCCGCCAGGGCGGCCAGGCGCGGCTCGGCGGACACGTCCACGTTGGCGGCGACCACCGTGGTGTCCCCGCCCAGCCGTTCGAGGAAGTCCGCGTACACGTCGGGGCCGAAGTCGAACTCGTGGTTGCCCATGGAGACCGCGTCGTAGTCCGCGTGTCCGGCGGCGAGGGCGTCGTAGAAGGGGGCGCCCTCCTCCCGGGAGGCGGCGAACTCCGGTCCCGGCAGGTACATGTCCCCCGCGTTGACCGTGACGACGCCGCGCTCGTCGGCCTCGTCCTCCCCGGCCGCGGCGCCGCCGCTCTCGGCCTCGCGCAGCTGGTCGAGCAGCGTCGTGAAGCGGGCGGCGCCGCCGAAGTCCTCCTGTCCGGAGGCGGACAGCAGCTGGGACTCGGGGTCGTTGGCGTGCAGGATCGTCAGGGTGAAGTCGGCGCCGTCCCCGGGGTTCACGGGGACGGACTCGCCGGCCGCGGGGGCGGACGGCACCACCAGGGCGCCGGTCAGCACCAGCGCGGCCGAGGCGCGCACGAGTCTGGACATCGTTGCGGGGCTCCTTCGGGGGCGGGGGACGGGGAATCCGCCGGGGTGGACGGGGGCGGGGACGGGTCCGGAGGGGTTCACACTAGAGCCGCCGGGGCCGGGGGCGCATGGTTCCCACGGTTACGATTTGCAGAATCTGCGGTTCCGATACCGGTTTTCGGCCTGCCCGTATCGCGCTGCGTGACCGGACGGCTCCCATGGTCCGCCCGGAGCCGCGCCGCCCGCGCCCCGGAGCCCTACCATGGGTGGGACAAGCCGTCTCGACATCCCTCGGAGGACGTCCGTGTTTTCCTCTGGCCAGGACCCGTACGACCCCAACGGGGCACAGGGCGCGGGCGGCGTCCCGCCGTACGGGGCGCCCGGCCCCGGGGCCGGTTTCGACGCGCTCCGCCCCGACGCCCCCCTCCCCAGGAAGGTGGCGGTCGTCCGCGCCCTGATGTTCGTGTGCGGCGCCTGCGGGCTGGCCCTGTCCGGTCTCTTCCTCATGGGGCTCAGCGTCCCGGCCGACGCGATGGACGAGGCGATGCGCCAGCAGGCCGAGCTCGCCGCCGAGGAGGGGCTGGAGCTCGCCGTCAGCGCCGAGGCGATGCGCGCCATGATGGTCGTCATGGCGGCGGTCACGGGCGTGTACGGGCTGCTGTCCACGCTCCTGGCGGGCAGGATCCGGCGCCGCACGGTCGGCGTGTTCTGGGGGGTCGTGCTCTTCCAGGGCGCGGCGGGCGCGCTCCTGCTGTGGACCGTGCTGACCGGGGACATCCTCGCGCTCGTCCCGCTGGGCTTCGCGGTCACGATGGTGGCGTACATGCTCTCCCGCGAGGGCCGCGCCCACTACGGGCTCCTCTGACCGGGGGTTGTCCACAGCCCCCTACCGGAGCCCGGGCCTTTCCGGTTTCCTGGAAGTAGGGGGGTCCCCGGGGCTCTCCCACGTCGTGCTGCCCGCCTTCCCCGGCGCACGTCCAGCTCCCCCAGCCCTCCCACGACCCCTCCCTCAGCCCTCCCCACGACCCCTCTCTCGGTCCTCTCCGCGACCCCTCCCTCAGCCCTCCCCGCGGCCGAACAGCCCCGCCCGCGGGGGCTGCGGCGGGCGCACCGCCACCTCCGTCCACCGCCGCTCCAGCAGCCCCCGCACGGCCGCCGCCCCCGCGACGGCCCCGGCCTCCCCGGAGCCGCCGGACGCGCGCACCCCGCCCTCGGCGTTCTCCAGGGCCAGGGCGGCGCGCAGCAGTGCGGCGGAGTCGGGCCGCTCCTCGGGGTCCTTGGACATCGCGGCCAGCACCAGCCGCTCCAGGCCGGGCGGCAGGTACTCCAGGTCCGGCTCCTCGAACATCACGCGCCGGGCCATCTCCTTGGCCCCGGCCCGTCCGAACGGGTCGTGCCCGACCGCCGCGAAGGCCACCGTCGCGCCCCACAGGAACACGTCCGCGCCCTGCGCGGTGGGCTGGCGCCGGTACTGCTCGGGGCTGATCCACCCCGGGGTGCCCAGCCGGTCGACCCGCTCGCTGACCCGCCCGTCGGCCAGCCCCTCCGGCGAGGGCAGCCGCAGGTCCCGGTAGGCGCGGCGCATCCGCCGCAGACGCATCCACTTGGTGGGGTCGGGGTCCTCCACCGGGTGCGCGATCCCGAAGTCCAGCAGTTTGGGCCCCTGGCCCGAGAGCACCACGTTGCCGGGCTTGAGGTCGCGGTGGACCACCCCGGCGGCGTGGACGGCCCGCAGCGCCTCGGCTGCGCCCACGGCCAGCCCCAGGAGCATCCCCCCGCGCAGGCGGCCGTACCGCTCCACGTGGTGGCGCAGGGTGGGCCCCGGCACGTACTCGGTGATCATCCACGGCCGCGGCGCCTCCACGTCGGCGCGCACGAACCGCGCCACCGACGGGCTGTTCACCCTGGCCAGGAGGCGGGCCTCGTGCGCGAAGCGCTCCCGGAAGCGCCGGTCCGCCGCCTGCTCGGCGTGGACGACCTTGACCGCCAGGTAGCCGTGCACGCCGGGGGAGTCGGCGGCGTAGACCGTGCCCATCCCCCCGGAGCCGATCCGTCCCCGCACCCGGTGCCCGCCGATCTCGCGGGGGTCGTCCGGCTCCAGGGGATCGAGTCTGCGCACGCCTCGCGCCTTCATGGGGACTCCCGTTTCACTGAGGACACGTTTCAGCGGGGACACGCTTCACCGGAAACGCAGGGGACGCTGCTGCGCCGGATCCTATCCGCCAAGGGCGCGGCGGTCGGAGGTTCGCGCGGCCAAAAACCCCTACACGGCGGGAGGTTTCGGTATAAAGATGTCGTAAAGCTCATGCGTGGCCACGCGCCCGAACCGGGAAGGACACGATGGAGCTCACCCTCTCCGGCGGGTACAACGTCATCCTCACCTCCGACATGCGCCGGTCGGTCCGCCTCGCCACACCCCTGGGCGACCGGCGGGACGTGTGGTGCCCCGACGTCCGCAAGCCGGGGGAGAGCGCACCCCTCATCGCCCAGGGCCTGGCCGAACGCGACGCCCACGGGGTGCTCGTCCTCACCGAGCGCGGGGTCCAGGTCCGGGCCGTGCTCCTGCCCCTGGTCGGCCTGGTCGGCGAGCCCGGACGGGAGGGCAGGCCCACGCTCGACCCCTCCCTCCCCGAGGAGCGCGCCCGGACGCTGCGCCTGGCCCTGGACAGGGTGCGCGGCGGACGCGCCCGGTCCGGCGCCGGCGGGAACGAACGGAACAGGGCGCTCGCGCGCGTGGCCTACGCGCTCTTCTGGGCCCTCGTCACGTGCTGGATGGTCCTGGACCTGTCGTTCGGCGCCGAACTCGCCCTCCTGGCGACCTCCGCCCTCGCGGTGGCGGGCGCGGCCCTGGCCCGCGCGCGCCACCAGCGCGCGGAGAGGGAGCGCGACCCCGTGCGGATCGTGGTGTCCGCCGAGGGCGGGTTCGTGTCCCCCGGAGCGCTCGACGAGGAGTCCCGCGCCCTCCTGGAGCGCGCCCAGGGGGCCGTCGACGCGGTCCTGGGCTCCCCGCTCCACGAACGCGGACTCCTGCTCGACACCGTCCGCAACCGCGTGGTGCTGGCCGACGTGGAGTGGTCCGTCGCCCGCAGCCTCCTCCACCAGACCCGGGTCAGGGAGCGGATCGCCCGGACGCCCACGCCCGGGGAGCGCAGCCGCGAGGCCGCCGCCCGCGCCGGTGCCGCCCTGGCCGCCGAGACGGCCGAGGTGGGGGCGCGGATCGCGGTCCTGGAGGACTACGCCGGGCGCGTGCGCGCCGCCGAGCTGGACGAGCAGGACCGCCGGTCGGCCCGCGAGCTCGACGCGATCGCCGCCGAGACGGCCGAGGCCGCTGCCGTGCACGGGCAGAGCGCCGAGATGCTCGACTCCCTCGTGCGGGCCCAGGAGCTGGCCCTGCGGGTGGCCGCGCTGGCCGACGACCAGGACTGAACCGCTCCCGCGCGGGGTTGTCCACAGGCCGGCGCCGGGCCTGCCGAACGTCGGCGGTCTCTGGCACTGTCGTAGGGGAGGAAGGGAGCTCCGCCATGACCCCCGGACAGTTCATCGACGCCGCCCTGTGGTTCCCCGAAGCCGAGGAGACCGAGCCCTTCGGCCCCGGCTACCTGGTCTACAAGGTGGCCGGACAGAAGATGTTCGCCCTGCTCATGGGGGGAGGCGACGGGGGCGGCCCCGCCACGGTCAACCTCAAGTGCGATCCGGAGCTGGCCCTGGAGCTGCGCGGCCAGTTCCCCGCCGTCACCCCCGGCTACCACATGAACAAGAAGCACTGGAACTCCGTGCTCCTGGACGGCACGGTGCCCGGGGACGAGATCCTGGAGATGCTCAGACACTCCTACGTCCTGGTGGCGGGGAGCCTGCGCCGGGCCGACCGCGACCGCGTGCTCGCGGCGCTGGGCGACGGCGCGCCGGAGCCCGGCGGACCGGCCCCGCGGGCACCGGAGAGGGTGTGAACGAGGAGAGGACCGCCACGTGCCCGACGCGACCTTCCGACCAGCCGTCGTCCAGGGCGTCCTGGAGCGGGTCACCTACGCCAACGAGGAGAACGGGTACACCGTCGCCAAGGTCGACACGGGCCGGGGCGCGCACGACCTCCTCACCGTCGTGGGCTCCCTCATGGGCGTCCAGCCCGGCGAGGCGCTGCGCATGCGCGGCCGCTGGGGCTCCCACCCGCAGTACGGCCGCCAGTTCCACGTGGACGACTACACGACCGTCCTGCCCGCCACGGTCCAGGGCATCCGCCGCTACCTCGGCTCCGGCCTGATCAAGGGCATCGGCCCCAAGATGGCCGAGCGGATCGTCGACCACTTCGGCACCGACGCCCTGGAGGTCATCGAGGAGCACCCCGAACGGCTCATCGAGGTCCCGGGCCTGGGTCCCAAGCGCACCCGGCTCATCGCCGACGCCTGGGAGGAGCAGAAGGCCATCAAGGAGGTGATGGTCTTCCTCCAGGGCGTGGAGGTCACCACCTCCCTGGCCGTGCGCATCTACAAGAAGTACGGCGACGCCTCCATCCAGATCGTGCAGAAGGAGCCCTACCGCCTGGCCACCGACGTGTGGGGGATCGGCTTCAAGACCGCCGACACCATCGCCCGCGCGGTCGGCATCCCGCACGACAGCCCGCAGCGGGTCATGGCGGGCATCCAGTTCACCCTCTCGGAGTCCACCGGCGACGGGCACGTCTACCTGCCCGAGGAGAAGCTCATCTCGGCGGCCGTGAAGATCCTCCAGGTGGAGGCCGGGCTGGTGATCGAGTGCGTGGCCGAACTCGTGGCCACCGAGGGCGTGGTCCGCGAGACGGTGCCCGGGCCCGAGGGCGAGCCCGTGCGCGCCGTCTACCTGCTGCCCATGCACCGCGCCGAGATCGGCCTCGCCTCCGGCCTGCGCGGCCTGCTCCACGCACCGGCGGACCGCATGCCCGCGTTCGCCGGGGTGGACTGGGACGTGGCCCTGGACTGGCTGCGCTCGCGCACGCGCGCCGACCTCGCCGAGGCCCAGAGCGAGGCCGTGCGGCTGGCCCTGTCGGAGAAGGTGTGCGTGCTCACCGGCGGACCCGGCTGCGGCAAGTCCTTCACGGTCGCCTCCATCGTCACCCTGGCCATGGCCAAGCACGCCACGATCGTCCTGGCCGCGCCCACCGGACGCGCCGCCAAGCGCCTCACCGAGATGACCGGCATCGAGGCCCGCACGGTGCACCGGCTCCTCGAACTCCGCCCGGGCGGCGACGCCGCCTACGACCGCGACAACCCCCTCGACTGCGACCTGCTCGTGGTGGACGAGGCCTCCATGCTGGACGTGGTCCTGGCCAACAAGCTGGTCAAGGCGGTCCCGCCCGGGGCGCACCTGTTGTTCGTCGGCGACGTGGACCAGCTGCCCTCCGTGGGCGCGGGCCAGGTGCTGCGCGACCTGCTGGACGGGGACTCGCCCGTGCCGAGCGTGCGCCTGTCCCACGTCTTCCGCCAGGCCCAGGACTCCGGGGTGATCACCAACGCCCACCGGATCAACGGCGGCGAGCCGCCGGAGTTCCACGGCATGTCCGACTTCTTCCTCTTCCCGTGCGAGGAGTCCGAGGACGCGGCCGAGATGACCGTGGACGTGGTCGCCCGCCGCATCCCGCGCCGGTTCGGACTCGACCCGCGCCGGGACGTGCAGGTCCTCACCCCCGTGAAGGGCGGCCCGGCCGGTGCGTCCAACCTCAACACGGCCCTCCAGACCGCCGTGACGCCCCCCGGCGAGCACGTCCCCGAACGCCGGTTCGGCGGGCGCGTCTTCCGCGTCGGGGACAAGGTCACCCAGGTCCGCAACAACTACGACAAGGGCGAGAACGGGGTGTTCAACGGAACGCTCGGCGTGGTCACGGGACTCGACGAGGTCGCCCAGGAGGTCCTGGTCCGCACCGACGAGGACGAGGAGATCGCCTACGACTTCGCCGAACTCGACGAGCTCGCCCACGCCTACGCCATCACCGTGCACCGCTCCCAGGGCAGCGAGTACCCCGCGGTGGTCGTGCCCGTCACCACCAGCGCCTGGATGATGCTCCAGCGCAACCTGCTCTACACGGCCGTCACCAGGGCCAGGAAGCTGGTCGTCCTCGTCGGCTCCCGCCGCGCCCTGGCCCAGGCGGTGCGCAACGCCTCCTCCGGGCGCAGGCACACGGCCCTGGCGCACCGGCTGCGGTCGGCCGGCCGGCCGCCGGAGGAGCCCCCGGCCGCGCACGCCCCCTGACCGCACAGCACGAGAAAAGAACGTGAACGTTCGCCGATATCCGCCCCGCACGTCCACCGGTCGAATTAAGCTCTGCCCCAACCTCCGGCTCCGGACGCCGCGTCCCGCCCGACCGGACGACCAGCCACATCGGAGGCCGACGCTCTCTCCACTCCCCCCGGAGAGCGGCGGCTCCCCCGGGCGCCGGCCTCCCAGCGCCGGTGCCCGGGGTCCACACCCGCCGCCCCGAAGGCCGCGGGGCCTGACTAGGCTCGGACACTGTGGAACAGCAGACCCTGATCGTGGTGGGCGCCGTCCTGGTCCGTGACGGCCGCGTCCTGGCCGCACAGCGCGCCGAACCCGAGGCCCTGCGCGGCCGGTGGGAGTTCCCCGGCGGCAAGGTCGACCCGGGGGAGACCCCGGAGCTGGCCCTGGTCCGCGAGTGCCGCGAGGAACTCGGCGTCACCGTCCGCCCCCTGCACCAGCTCGGCGCGGACGCGCCCTTCCCCGCGCCCGCCAGGAGGCACACGCGCCCCGCCGTGCTGCGGCTCTGGCGCGCGGAACTGGTCGCGGGGGAGCCCCGCCCCCTGGAGCACCTGTCCCTGCGCTGGCTCGCCGCCGACGAGCTGCGCGGACCGGACTGGCTGCCCGCCGACGTGCCCTTCCTCGACCTCATCGCACCCCTGCTCACACCGGGCGCGGTGCCCCGTTCCTGACCCCCGCGGGTGCGTGAGCGCCGCCGTGCGCGGGGGAGCGGACGGGCGGTTGCGCGCGCCGTCGCGCACCGGACCGGGGCGGCAGGGCCCCACGGGGCCCTGACAACGGCGGCGGCCTGCACGTTTCCCCACCAGACCACCATGACCGCATAAACTGGCGGTGGGCCGTGGCACTCCGCGGTTCTTCCCAGTACCAGGAGAACGAGACTTTCCCATGTCCAGCGCTACGCCCGTCGAGGGCTCCGCACGCCGCAGCGACCTCCGTAACGTCGCGATCGTGGCCCATGTGGACCACGGCAAGACGACCCTCGTTGACGCCATGCTCTGGCAGTCCGGTGTGTTCCGGGAGAACCAGGACGTCGACGACCGGGTGATGGACTCCAACGACCTGGAGCGCGAGAAGGGCATCACCATTCTCGCCAAGAACACGGCCGTCCACTACACCACGCCCGAGGGCGAGGACGTGGTCATCAACATCATCGACACCCCCGGCCACGCCGACTTCGGCGGTGAGGTCGAGCGCGGCCTGTCGATGGTCGACGGCGTGGTCCTGCTCGTGGACGCCAGCGAGGGCCCCCTCCCGCAGACCCGCTTCGTACTGCGCAAGGCCCTCCAGGCCAAGCTCCCCGTCATCCTCGTGATCAACAAGGTCGACCGGCCCGACAGCCGGATCGCCGAGGTCGTGGACGACACCTACGAGCTGTTCATGGACCTGGACGCCGACGAGTCGCAGATCGAGTTCCCGATCGTCTACGCCTGCGCCCGCGACGGCAAGGCCTCCCTGGAGCGCCCCGCCAACGGCACGGTGCCCGACAACGACAACCTCGTGCCGCTGTTCAGCACCATCCTGGACACCATCCCGGCGCCCGAGTACGTCCCCGGGGCCCCGCTCCAGGCGCACGTGACCAATCTGGACGCCTCCCCGTTCCTGGGCCGCCTGGCGCTGTGCCGCATCCAGCACGGCGAGCTGCGCAAGGGCCAGCAGGTCGCGTGGATCCGCACCGACGGCACCGTTCAGCAGGTCAAGCTCACCGAGCTGCTCATGACCGACGGCCTGGAGCGCAAGCCCGCCGAGAAGGCCGGGCCCGGCGACATCGTCGCCATCGCCGGTATCGAGGAGATCATGATCGGCGAGACCCTCGCCGACCTGGAGAACCCGGTCGCGCTGCCGCTGATCCGGGTGGACGAGCCCGCCATCTCCATGACCATCGGCACCAACACCTCGCCGCTGGTCGGCAAGGTCAAGGGCGCCAAGGTCACCGCGCGCCTGGTCAAGGACCGCCTCGACAAGGAGCTGGTCGGCAACGTCTCCCTGAGGGTCCTGCCCACCGAGCGCCCCGACACCTGGGAGGTGCAGGGCCGCGGCGAGCTGGCGCTGGCCATCCTGGTCGAGCAGATGCGCCGCGAGGGCTACGAGCTGACCGTCGGCAAGCCGCAGGTGGTCACCCGGGTCGTGGACGGCAAGGTGCACGAGCCCGTCGAGCGCCTCACCGTGGACGCCCCCGAGGAGTACATGGGCGCCATCACCCAGCTGCTCAGCATCCGCAAGGGCCGCATGGAGAACATGGTCAACCACGGCACCGGCTGGGTGCGCATGGACTGGCTGGTGCCCTCCCGCGGCCTCATCGGCTTCCGCACCGAGTTCCTCACCGAGACCCGCGGCACCGGTATCGCCCACCACGTCTTCGAGAAGTTCGAGCCGTGGTTCGGCGAGCTGCGCACCCGCCCCAACGGGTCCCTGGTGGCCGACCGCGCCGGCGCCGCCGTCGCGTTCGCGATGTTCAACCTCCAGGAGCGCGGCACGCTCTTCGTCGAGCCGGGCACCGAGGTCTACGAGGGCATGATCGTGGGCGAGAACTCGCGCTCCGACGACATGGACGTGAACATCACCAAGGAGAAGAAGCTCACCAACATGCGCTCGGCCACCGGCGACGAGCTGGTGCGCCTGGTGCCGCCGCGCAAGCTGTCCCTGGAGCAGGCCCTGGAGTTCTGCCGCGAGGACGAGTGCGTGGAGGTCACCCCCGAGCACGTGCGCATCCGCAAGGTCGTCCTCGACCAGAAGGAGCGCGGCCGGATGACGGCCAACAAGAAGCGCCAGCAGCAGTAGGACCGCTGTCCCCGTGCGTGGGCGGGCCGCTTCGGCGGCCCGCCCACGACGCGTTTTCCGGCGGCTCCCCTCGGGTAGACCCGTGAGCAGCTTGACTTCTCTCCCAGCTGAAGCGGGGAGGTTCTTCCCTCGCGGGTTGAGATTTCTGCTTCGTCGCCGGTTGCCGACCCGAACCAACGGCGGGGGACGGGGGGCCGCCCATCGGTCTTACATCAGCTCCACAGACATCTTCCGCCAGCCCGGCGGTAGGCCGATTCGGATGTGGTTCTCGTCCGAGCCGACGCGGGCCAGGCTAGCACCGGCTCGAGCGTTGGTTCGCGGGTTTGGCGATTCTGGTGGGCGGTTATCCGCCCGGGGCGGATAACCGTTTTCCGTCCCGTTCCGTGGGAGCCGATTCCTCGCTTGCCTGAGAGCCAGAGTTTCCTCGGAAGGATCCAGATGAAGTCCGAGCCCACGTGTCCCCGTTGCGGGCGCGCGGTCCAGCCTCCGGGGCTGTGGACCAGCGCCTGGCAGTGCGACGCCCACGGGCCGGTGGCGCCCCTCCAGGAGGTGCGCGCCCCCGGGGCGGCCGCGCTGGAGGCACTCCTGCCCCAGGCGCACGTCCCGGTCTGGATCCCCTGGCCACTGCCCGCCAACTGGGTGGTCACCGGCTTCGCCGAGGCCGGTGACGACCGCAGCGGAGCCCTCGCCACGGCCGTCGCCCTCTCCGGGCCCGGCCTGGTCGGCGGTGTCGGCGAGGTGGTCATCGTCGCCGAGGACCCGGGGATCGGACTCGGCGCCCGCCTCGCCGGGCTGGAGGGCCCCGACCCCGGCGACGGCTTCGACACCTCCGCCGCCGACGCCAAGGTGCGCTTCGACGGCCACGAGATCGCCCTGTGGAGCCTGGACCTGGGACCCGACCGCGCCGTCTACACCGGCGAGGCGCTCGCCCAGTGGCTGTGGCTGGTCTTCGCCTCCGCCGACACCGGCGTGCTCATGTGCGAGATCAGCGCCCTGCGGGACCTGCGCGACATCCGCGACGGCGGGCTCGCCCTGGAGCCGCCCTTCGGCGCCCCCAGCCCCTTCCTCACCCGGGCCCTGGCGCCCCGGCGGGACGCGGACTGAGCGGGAGGGCCTCGCCCCGCCGGAGCGCGCCGGACCGCGGCCTACGTACAATCGCCCGGTGACACGTATCGACCTGCACGCACACAGCTCGGTCTCCGACGGAACCGACGCCCCCGCCGAAGTCGTCGAGCACGCGGTCGCCGCGGGTCTCGACGTGCTCGCCCTCACCGACCACGACACGGTCGGCGGAATCGGGGAGGCGGCCCGGCACCTGCCCCCCGGGTTCACCCTGGTTCCCGGGATGGAGCTCTCCTGCGCCCACGCCGGGTCCAGCGTCCACCTGGTGTGCTACCTGTTCGACCCCGAGGACCCCGCGCTCACCGGCGAACTGCGCCGGGTCCGCTCCGACCGGGCCTCCCGCGCCGAGGAGATGGTCCGCAAGCTCCGCGAGCACGGGATCGACGTCACCTGGGAGCGGGTGCTGGAGATCGCGGGCGCGGGCCGCGACGAGTACGCCGACGCCAACACGATCGGCCGCCCGCACCTGGCCCGCGCGATCGTGGAGGCGGGCGCGGCCAGGGACGTGCAGGACGCCTTCGACCGCTGGATCGGCTCCGGCGGACCGGCCTACGCCTCGCGGTACGCGATCGACCCGGTCCGCGCGGTGGAGCTGGTCCGGGCGGCGGGCGGGGTCTGCTCGCTGGCGCACCCGGGACGGGCGGAGGGCGCCCTCAACGGCGAGGTCCCCCTCGAACTCGTGGAGCGCATGGCCGGGGCGGGCCTGGGCGCGATCGAGGCCGACCACCCCTCGCACAACCGGCACCAGGCCCGCCACTGGCGGGGGGGGGGCGG
>ANAW01000073.1:0-2657 GCA_000340945.1 Nocardiopsis synnemataformans DSM 44143
GACCACCGACCCGGAGGCGTTCGAACAGCTCGTGGCGCCCGCGACGGGGGTACCCCTTCTGCGAGGGTGAACCGCGTGTCGTCCTCCCGGCGTCCGGTACGGTACCGACCACTGTGCGGGAGCGCGACAATGGTCGCAGCGCAACCACCCATACCCGGACGAAGTCGAGAGGTCTGAGCCGTGTTCTGGAATCGGAAGTCGAAGAAGCAGGAGGGCCAGGAGGCCACCGATTCCGCTGCGGAGGCCGCGGCGGAGCACGAGGAGACCGCCTCCGCCAGCGGGGACGGGGTCGCGGACGACGGGGTGAAGGACTCGGCCGGGACCGCTGAGGCCGCCGCGGAGGCCGCCGACGACGGCGCCGCGGAGCCCACCGCCGACGCCGCGGAGTCCGCGAAGGCGGAGAAGGCGAAGGACGAGGACGCCGACGGCGCGTCCGGCGGGGTCAGCGCCGAGGACGACGAGGCCAGCGCCGGGGTCTCCGCCGACGAGGACGAGAAGGCGGAGAAGGTCGGGGCGTCGGACGAGGCCGAGGACTCCGACGAAGCCGAGGACTCCGACGAGTCCGCGGAGGCCGACGAGGTCGAGGAGCCGGTGAGCGCCGACGTCTTCGCCGACGAGGGCGAGGAGGTCGGGGTGACCGGCCCCGACGGCGACGGCATCACGCGCGTGCGCACCGCCGGGACCTTCGAGTTCGACGGCGAGGAGTACGCGGTCCTCAGCAACACCTGGATCATCGACGCCGACGACGAGGGCGTCGTCGTCATCGACCCCGGCCACGACGCCGAGGCGATCCTGGCGGCCGTCGGTGAGCGCGAGGTCTACCTGGTGGCCTGCACCAACGCCTACAGCCCCCACATCGAGGCGGCCATCAAGGTCGCCGAGGAGTCCGAGGCCCCCATCGCGCTGCACCCCCGCGAGATGCGCGCCTGGCGCCGCCACCACGGCGCCGAGCACCGCCCCGAGATCGAGGTGGAGGGCCAGGGCGCCCTCGACATCGGCAAGCTGCACATCGACGTCCTGGCCCTGCCCGGCACCTCCCCCGGTACCGTCGGCTACTACCTGAGCGAGCGCGGCGTCGTCTTCGGCGGCGACACCCTGCGCAAGGGCGAGCCCGGCATGGTCGGCAACACCTACATCGACTACACCACGCAGCTCGCCTCCATCGGCGAGGCGCTGCTGTCCCTGCCCCCGGACACGCGCATCCTGCCCGACCGCGGCCCCGCCACCACCTCTGCGGCCGAGGGCAAGAACTTCGACTCCTGGGTCTGAGCAGAGACCTCCCGGGGTCCCGCCCCCGCCCACGGCCCCCGCGGGCTCCCGGCCGCCGCTGCCCCGTCACGTTGACGGGGCAGCGGCGGCCTTCGCCGTGGGGGCCGGAGTCAGCGGCGGCCCACCGACTCCGCCTCGTTCCAGAACGCGGTCAGCGCGCTCGCGACGGTCTCGGGCGCCTCCACGTTGGGGGAGTGCCCGGCGCCGGGCACCACGAGGCGCTTGGCGCCCAGCCGCTCGGCCATCCGGTCCTGCTCGTCCAGCGGCCAGGCGTCGTCGTTCTCGCCGTACAGGACCAGCTTGGGGGCGTCCACCCGGGCCAGTTCGTCCACCCGGTCCGGCGCGGACACCAGCTCCTCGGCCATGTGCATCAGGCCCACGGCGCTGCTCCTCAGCAGCCGGTCGCGCAGGAAGTCGCGGATCTCGGACCGGGGGCTGCGGGCCCGCGCCACGGAGTCGAACTGCTCCTCCCACAGCTCGCGGAGCCGCTCGGTGGTGGGGTTGATGGACACGGCGGCGATGAGGCCGCTCGCAGTGCCCGCGCCCGGACCGCTCAGGGCGCCGGGGCCCGAGCACAGGAGGGTGAGCGAGGCCAGCGGCGCCATCTCCACCAGCGCGGCCTCGCGTGAGACCAGCCCGCCGAAGGAGTGGCCCAGCAGGTGGACGGGGCCGCCGTCGCCGACCTGGTCCATGACCTCGGCGACCACCGCGCCCAGGGAGGGCAGGCCGTAGTCCGGCCTGCGCACGCCCGGGGGAGGGGAGAGGGATTCGGGGCCCGGCGACTCGTAGGTGCCGGGAAGGTCGATCGCGACCACCTCCCGCCCGGCCTGGGCCAGGCTCTGGAGGAGGGCGTTGAAGTCCTCCTTGCTGCCGGTGAACCCGTGCACCAGGACAGCGGGGGCGAGCTCGGGGCCGCCGGAGGTGGGCAGCGCCCGCAGGGCGGCCACAGGACCGTACGACAGGGTCAGATCGGCGCGTCGCACGCCCGGTGGCAGGTCGATGAACTGAGGTGTACTCACGTCGGGTCACCCTAGACGATCGCCGGCCCGGGCAGACATAACCCGGGCCGTGGCCGGCGGCCGGGACCGGTGCGGACGTCGGCCCCGGGGCCCTGTGACCGGGCCGCGGGACGTACGGCCGCGACGCCCGCCACGGGCGGGCGCCGGGAGGGGTCAGGTGTTCTCGGGGTCCCTGCGGACCGCGCCGCGGGTGCGGCGGCGGCGCCGTACCTTGCGCGCGCCCTCGTCGGAGGGTGCAGCGCCCTCGCGCGGCGCCTCCTGGGCCACCGGGGCGCTCTCGGTCCTGCCGCCCGCCGTGGCCTCGGCCCCGGCGCCGCTCTGGCCGCCGCGGGTGCGCCGACGCGAACGGCTGGGGGGCCCGGCCCGCCC
>ANAW01000074.1:0-63862 GCA_000340945.1 Nocardiopsis synnemataformans DSM 44143
CCGGCGCCGCTCTGGCCGCCGCGGGTGCGCCGACGCGAACGGCTGCGGCTCCGGCCGCGCCCGCCCTCGTCACGGCCGCTCTCGCCGCGTCCGCTCTCACCGCGTCCGCCTTCGGCGCGCGCGCCCTCGCCGCGGCCCCGGCCCCGCCGGCCGCCGCGCTCGCCGCGCGCCACACCGGTGTCGCCGATGTCCTCGATCTCCTCGGCCTCCAGACCCGCGTGCTCGTCACGCCGGTTCTCGGCCAGCTTGCCCTTGGTCCCGGCCGGGATCCGCAGCGCCTCGAAGAAGTGCGGCGAGTTGGAGTAGGTCTCCTCCGGCTCGTGGAAGGGCAGGTTGAGGGCGCCGTTGATCAGCTTCCAGCGCGGCATCTCCTGCCAGTCCACGAAGGTGACGGCGGTGCCGCTGCGCCCGGCCCGGCCGGTGCGGCCGATGCGGTGCGTGTAGGTCTTCTCGTCCTCGGGGGTCTCGTAGTTGACCACGTGCGTGACGTCGTCCACGTCGAGTCCCCGGGCGGCCACGTCGGTGGCGACCAGGATGTTGATCTTGCCGTTGCGGAAGGCGCGCAGGGCCCGCTCGCGCTGGCTCTGCCCCAGGTCGCCGTGGACGGCCGCGACGGCGAACCCGCGCGTCTCCAGGTCGCCCGCCACCCGGTCGCAGGCCCGCTTGGTCTGGCAGAACACCATGCTCTGGCCGTGGTCCTGCGCCTGGAGCAGGCGGGCGAGCATCTCGATCTTGTCCATCTGGTGGGTGCGGAACGCGTGCTGCGTGATCTGCCCCGTGATGGCCGAGCCGTCGATCTCGTCGTCGTCGCTCGCGCGCACGTGCGTGGGGCGGTGCAGGTACTTGCGCGACAGGGAGACGATCTCGCTCGGCATGGTGGCCGAGAAGAGCATGGTCTGGCGCTCGCTCGGGATCCTGGTGAGGATGCGCTCGATGTCGGGCAGGAAGCCCAGGTCGAGCATCTTGTCGGCCTCGTCCAGCACCACCGCGGACACGCCGCCCAGGCTCAGGTGCTTCTGCTTCTCCAGGTCCAGCAGGCGGCCCGGGGTGCCGACGACGACGTCGGTGCCCTCCTTGAGGCCGTTGACCTGCGGCTCGTAGGAGCGGCCGCCGTAGACGGTCAGGATGCGGGTCCCGCTGCGCTTGCTGGCGGTGGTCAGGTCCGCGGCGACCTGGATGGCCAGCTCGCGGGTGGGGACCACGACCAGGGCGCGCGGCCGCTTGGGTGTTCCGGGGTCCTTCTGCGCCCGCTGGAGCAGGGGCAGGCCGAAGGCCAGGGTCTTACCGGTTCCGGTACGGGCCTGGCCGATGATGTCGCTGCCGCCCAGCGCGATCGGCAGGGCGAGTTCCTGGATGAGGAAGGGCTCGACGATCCCCTCGGCCTCCAGGGCGTCCGCGAGCTCGGTGCTCACACCGAGGTCGCGGAAGGTCGTCTTCGGTTTGGTCGTGACTTCTGTGCTGCTCAGGGCTCAAGCCTCCATCTTGGCGGGCCGCAACGTTGGCGTGGCCGCGGCGGGATGCGGTCGCGGACGGCTCCTTGGCCGCCGCGGGGGGCGCGGCTCACCGGTCGTCCCTCTCGCGGAACGGTGCGGTGGCGCTGCCGTGAGGACCCGTGCGGCGCAGGAGTTTCGTCCGGCCGCGGATCGGGACCATCCCCGCTCGGGACGGGGAGCATCCGTGGTTCGTCGTTTTCCTCGCGCGGTCCGGTCCACCGTCGGTGGGGTCCGCGCCTGTGCGGGCGCCGCCTCCGCGGCGCCGGTACGTGGGAGATCCCGCGTGTGCGAGGGGGATGTTCGCATCGGACGCACACGCCGGTCATCACGCAGAGTCTAGCTGGTGACGCGCCAGGTGGACATACCAGTTCACCGGGCTGTGGACGGCGTGGACCGTACCCGCTCCCGGCGTGTACAACCGTGCCTTCGGTCCGTTTAGTCCCCGGTTCGGCCCCCGGGCGGCCTGGCGATACCCTGGCGGGCATGACCCACGGCCCCTCCGCCGAGTCCGGCGTGATCGACCTGCTCGGCCTGCTCGCCTACGCGGAGCTCGGCTCCTTCTTCCGCCTCGCCGACGACGCGGGCCTGGCCCCGTCGCTGCGCTCCAAGGGTCAGCTGGCCGCCCTCGCCGCCACCGAGCAGGCGCACTACCAGTCGCTCCGCGACCGGCTGGAGGAGCTGGGCGTGGTGCCCGAGGAGGCCATGGGGCCCTTCGTGGAGCCACTGGACGCCTGGCACGACAGGACCGAGCCGCAGAGCTGGCTGGAGAGCCTGGTCAAGACCTACGTCGGCGAGGGCATCGCGGGCGACTTCTACCGCAAGGTCGCCGAGCTGGCCGACGAGGAGACGCGGACCCTGGTCGAGGGAGTGCTGGCCGAGACCGGCCGGGCCGAGTTCGTCTCCGCGACGGTGCGCGCCGCCGTGGAGGAGGACCCCAAGCTGGTCGGGCGCCTGTCCCTGTGGGCCCGCCGCCTGGTCGGCGAGGCGCTCAGCCAGGCGCAGGCGGTGGCGGTCTCGCGGCCCCAGCTCGCCGCGCTCCTGGCCGGGGACCCCGGACGCGTCCTGGACGGCACGGGGCTCGGCGACCTCGCCGCGGTCAGCCGGATGTTCGCCTCGCTCACCGACCGCCACTCCGACCGCCTCAAGGCCATGGGACTGACCGCCTGACCCGCGGTCGCGGCGGCCGGATTCCTTGCCCGTCCTTGACCGGCCCCTGTGGGATCTTGGTCAAGCGCGGGTAATATCCAACACTTTCGTGACGATTCGTTGGGCACTGGCCGTAAAATCGATGAAGTTTCCGTCTCCTGACCACGCGAGTAGGTACTTCCATGCCCAGTGGGACCTCCGTGCGCCATCCGCTGGCCGGACTCACCCGTGACTTCCACCGGATCGGCCCCCTCGGCGCCCCGATCGAGCCCTGGATGTGCGCTGAGCTGGACCAGCACGCCGCACAGGTGTGCGAAGGCATCACCTCCTCCGGCAGCGAGTTCAACGCCCGCACCCTGGGCACCTACCTGCACGGGTTCCTCGACGGCTGCCTCGAACAGGGCTGGGACTCCGAGGCGGTCGAGTACGACTGGGAGACACTGCGCATCCTCGCGATCTGCCGACTGGCCAAGGAGCGCGGTTTCGTCCGCTAGGTTTGGTGGCGTCCGCAGACCGGTGTGGTCCACAACCCGAGCTCCTCGTGGCACCCGTCCCTGCCCGTTCCCCGGTGGAAACCCGTCTTCGGGCGTACGCTGAAAAGTACCGGTGACTCCACAGCGGCCGATTCCGGCCCGGCGCACCGTGGCAGAACCAGGGCCCTGCGGAATGCAACCCGGGACTGACGGCGTTATGTCGGTCCGGAAAACGGATCCACAGGCACCGTAACTGGCGCAGCGGCCCGCAGAGCCGCGAGAAAGGAAGGCGAATGAGGAGCGGTCGGCATGGGGCGGCGCGCCCACCGGTCGGCGTCCTGATCCAACAGGACCGCGTCGACTTCGCGCTTTTCGCACTGATCTTCGTCGTAGCGCTGGTGTCGATGGTCTTCACCGGGCCCGGGAACGTCGCTTTCTGGCTGGCCTTCCTTCCGATCATCGCCTCCGTCGTACTGACCTTCCGGCGGATCGAGCACCTCTCACGCCTGGAACTGCGCGACTCGGAATTCCTCTAGGAGGCGCCCCGCGGGCCGGTCGCACCGGCCCGCCGAGCACCCCCGGCGGCACACGGCGAGGGCGGGGCCGCACGGCCCCGCCCTCGCCCCGTGTCCGCGTCCGGGACTACGGCGCGGGCGGCTCGCCGCCCATGCCGCGCCGTGCGCTCTGGGAGGTCGCGCCCTCGCGCGGCTCCGTGCGCTCGGCGGCCGCGGGACGGCCCAGGGCCGCCTCGCGTCCGGCCCGGTAGCTGCTCTCCTCGCTCATGCGGCTGGTCTCGCGCTCGGCCACGTCCAGCCAGCGGGCCCAGCGCGAACGCATCGGCTCGATCATGCCGCCGCCCACGCCGACGATCAGGATGCCGCCGATCGTGGCCAGGACCGCGACCAGCACCGGCACGGTGACGGTCACCGCCACGCCCATCTGGTTCAGCGCCGCGATGACGCCGAGGGCCAGGATGAACACGCCCGCGGCGTTGGCCAGGAAGCGGCCGTAGGAGAGGCCGCCCAGCGCGCCGGAGACGATGTCGCGGACCGCCTTGGCGATCATCGCGGCCACCACCACGATCACCAGCGCGACGATGCCGCGCGGGATCCAGGCGATGACGTCGTTGAGCAGCGTGCTGATCGGGTTCGGTCCGAAGACGCTGAACGCGAGCGTGAACACGAACAGCAGCCCGACGTAGTAGATGATCTTTCCGCACAGCTCGCTGGCGCTCCAGCGGCTGCGCTCGAAGTACTCGCCCACACCTCCGCGGTGCAGGGCACGGTCCAGTCCGACGCCGTGCAGACCCTTGGCGACCGCCTTGCCCACCAACCAGGCGATGATCCATCCCAGGACCAGGATCACCAGGAAGCCGATCAGCAGCGGCACGAAACTCGCCACCGCCTGCCAGGCCGTCATCAGGCCCTGACCCATGTCCATAACGTCTTCACCCCCAAATCGCTTGCTCCGCCGGGGCTTCGAAGCGAAGGACCGGGCGGATACGGCGAAGAGAAGTGCGTTACTTCTCATTCCGGCGATACCCGGAGGGCGGCAATTGAATCGCTTGTCCCACACAAGCGGAGGTGATTACCTTTTTTTGGGACATTCCTTGCCCGGCAGTGGGAAGAAATCCCTTTTCCGGCTTCCGGGGCGCGTGCGGGGGGCCGCCGGGAAAGGCGAAGGCCCCCGTGCGGGCACGGGGGCCGGTCGTCGTCCGGGCGGCGGGGCCGGTCGCGCCGCTAGCCCTGTTCCGCGGAGCCGCGCTGGAGGTCCCAGCCGCTGATGCCGCGCCAGGCCAGGCGGGCCACCAGCTGCTCCGCGGCGTCCTTGGGCACGGAGCCGCGGCTGTTGAGCCAGTACCGGGCGCTGGTCTCGGCCATGCCGACCAGCCCGATGCTCAGCAGGTGCGCCTCCTCGTCGGAGATGCTGGTGTCCTGGCGGATCACCTCGCCGATGACCTCGGCGCAGCGCTGGAAGGTCTCCTCGCTCTTCTCCCGTACGGCCGGGAGGTTGCGCAGGTCGGACTCGAAGACCAGGCGGAAGGCCTCGCCGTCGCCCGCGACGAAGTCGAAGTAGGCGCGGAAGCTCGCGATGACGCGCTGGCGGTTGTCGTCCGTGCTCTCCAGGGCCTCGCGCTGCTTCTCGACCAGCACCTCGGAGTGTTCCTCCAGCAGGGCCAGGTACAGCTCCAGCTTCCCGGGGAAGTGCTGGTAGAGGACCGGTTTGCTGACTCCGGCGCGGTCGGCGATCTCGTCCATCGCCGCCGCGTGGTACCCGCGGGCGACGAAGACCTCCTGGGCCGCTGCCAGGAGCTGGCGTCGGCGCCTGACCCGGGGCAAGCGGGTACCCCGGGCGCGGGAGTCTGAAGGAGCTGTCACACCGACCCTCCGAACTCGGCATGGCAGATGCACGCCATAACCGGACATCTGCGTGGCTAGTGCTGACGGACCGCGGCCAGTGGCGCGCTCCACAGCGGTCCCCCTCATCCTACTCCGGCGTAAGTTCCCCGTGAGCAGCGGGAAGCCGGTTGGGGTCCCGGGCGCACACGGCGCGGCACCGGCCGAACACGTGGTCAGGGCCGCGATCGGCGGCCGGGAGCAAGCGGAGGAAAAAGGACGCGGAACCGCGCGAGGACGTCCTCCCCCGTCAGCGCCGCTCCTCGTCGTCCACGCCCGCCTCCCGGGCCTGTTCCACCACGTCCGCCTCGGCGGCGCGCTCGAAGCTCTCCTCGGACGGCTCCTCCCATCCGTCCCCGCCCTCGTCGCCCCCGGCGGACGCGCGCTGCTCGACCGCGTCGGCCTCGGGCACCTCGGATGCGGGGTCCCCGCCGGCGGCCGGGCGTCGTCCCACGGAACGGTTCTCCTGTGCCACAGGGTCCTCCCCAACGTCGTCGCCGTGCGTACGCCCGACCACTACCCGCCGCCCGGGCCGGTACGCGCGGCCCCGGGGACGAACTCGCCCGCGTGACCGGTCGCCGACCAGGACCGGGGCCCGGCGGACCGCGCGGGGATGAACTCGCCCGCGGTGTTGGTTGTGACGGGGGGAACGGGTCCGCGAAGGGTGTGCTCCACGCCTCCCGGTGGCGGGAATGCAATACCCCACCCGTTAGGTTGGGTATAAGTGCAAGCACGCTTCGCGTCCCCGCCCCCTCGCCCGGTGGCCCCTGCGGTACGGGCGGTGCGAAGCAACCCGAACAGACATGAGGAGTCACCGTGTCGCTGCCGCCGCTGGTGGAACCAGCTGACGAGCTGACCGTGGACGAGGTGCGCCGTTACTCGCGTCACCTGATCATCCCCGACGTGGGTATGGACGGGCAGAAGCGCCTGAAGAACGCCAAGGTCCTGGTCGTCGGCGCGGGCGGCCTGGGCTCCCCGGCGCTGCTCTACCTGGCCGCCGCGGGGGTGGGCACGCTCGGCATCATCGACTTCGACGTCGTCGACGAGTCCAACCTCCAGCGCCAGGTCATCCACGGACAGAGCGACGTCGGCCGCCCCAAGGCCGAGTCCGCCCGGGACAGCATCAAGGAGGTGAACCCGGGTGTCCGCGTCATCCTGCACCAGGAGCGCCTGGAGTCGGACAACGCGCTGGAGATCTTCGCCGACTACGACCTGATCCTGGACGGCACCGACAACTTCGCGACCCGGTACCTGGTCAACGACGCCTGCGTCATCCTCGACAAGCCGTACGTGTGGGGTTCGATCTACCGCTTCGACGGCCAGGTCAGCGTCTTCTGGAACGAGTACGGGCCCCAGTACCGCGACCTGTACCCCGAGCCCCCGCCGCCCGGCATGGTGCCCTCCTGCGCCGAGGGCGGCGTCCTGGGCGTGCTGTGCGCCTCCATCGGCTCGGTCATGGTGAACGAGGCCATCAAGCTGATCACCGGCATCGGTGACCCGCTGGTGGGCCGCCTGCTCATCTTCGACGCCCTGGAGATGACCTGGCGCGAGGTCAAGGTGCGCAAGGACCCCGACACCGAGCCGGTCACCGAGCTCATCGACTACGAGGCGTTCTGCGGCGCCGTGTCGGAGGAGGCCACCGAGGCCGCCGCCGGCTCCACGATCACCGCGGGCGAGCTCAAGGACCTGCTGGACAACAAGCCCGAGGAGATCTTCCTCGTGGACGTCCGGGAGAAGAACGAGTACGAGATCGTCAGCATCCCGGGGGCCACGCTCATCCCCAAGGGCGAGTTCCTCAACGGCAGGGCCCTGGAGCAGCTGCCGCAGGACCGGCGCATCGTCCTGCACTGCAAGTCGGGCGTCCGCTCCGCCGAGGCGCTGGCCGCGGTGCACGCGGCCGGGTTCTCCGACGCCGTCCACGTGGGCGGCGGCGTCCTGGCCTGGATCAACCAGGTGGACCCGAGCCTGCCCGAGTACTGACGGACGGGCCCGACGGGGGACGGGGCGGTGCCGGGAGGAGATCCCGGCGCCGCCCCGCCGCGTTCGCGCCCCGGCCCCTGTCTCCGCCTCGGCCCCCGCCTCCCTCCCCGCCCCGGCCTCCCGCCGTCGTGCCTGGTCAGGCCGCCGGATGGGTAGGAGTCCGGGCAGGGGCCGTCGGCCGACGGCGGTCCGCTCCTCGGGAGGTGGCTCCATGGGACGCAAGGGACGCTGGGCGGACTGGGCGGCGATCCTCGCCGGTCTGGCCCTGGGAGTGAGCTGGATCTGGCACGGCATGTACGGCTTCGGCGGGGGCGCGATGTTCGTCCTCGGGCTGGGCGCCATCATGGCCTCGGTGGTCTCCATCACCCGGCCGGGGGCGCTGTCGAGCGAGGCGGGCGTCCTCGCGATCGGCGTGCTGGTCTTCGTGATGCCGTGGCCGCTGGGCTTCACCGACCTCACCGCCGCAGCCTGGACGGCGTGGATCCTCGGCGCCGTCATGGTGCTGCTGGGGGCGTTCGGCCTGTTCAGGGCCTCCCAGGCCCGCAAGCGCGACCCCGAACTCGCCTGGGGCGCGCACGGCGACCAGGTCACCGCCTGACCGGGCGCCGCACGCGCCCCCGGGGCCGCCCCCGCGGCGGCCCCCCGCCGTGTCGGCGGGCCCCCGGAGGNCGGTCCCCGGTAGGCTGCCGCCTGTGTTCGAGGACGCGGAGGGCGGGCCGGACGACTACGCCGAGGAGGTCCTGGCGGTGGTCGAGCGGATCCCGCCGGGACGGGTGATGGCCTACGGCGACATCGCCGAGTACGTCGGCAGGGGAGGACCCCGCCAGGTCGGCTCGGTCATGTCCTCCTGGGGCGGCGCGGTGACCTGGTGGCGCGTGGTGCGCGCGGACGGCAGGCCACCCTCCTGCAACGAGGTCCGCGCCCTGTCCCACTACGCGGCGGAGGGCACGCCCATGCGCCCCGGAAGCGATCGCGTGGACATGCGCAGGGCCCGCTGGGACGGGGAGGGCGGAGGCTGAGCGGTCCACTGTGGCGGGGATGACGTGCGGGATGGTCGCCACCCTCTGGTGAACTGGTGGGTGTGAACACATCTCCGTACCGTCTCGTGCGGCGCGCCCACCAGGTGCAGCCGCCGCCGGTGCTGGACGAGAACCAGCGGCGCGTGGTCGAGCACGAGGGCGGGCCCCTGCTGGTGCTCGCCGGGCCCGGGACAGGCAAGACCACCACGATCGTCGAGTCGGTCGTGGACCGCATCGACCACCGGGGCGCGGACCCCTCGCGCGTGCTGGTGCTCACCTTCAGCCGCAAGGCCGCCCAGGAGCTGCGCGAGCGCATCACCGCCCGGCTGCGCCGCACCACCCGCGAGCCGCTGGCCCTGACCTTCCACAGCTACGCCTACGCCCTGATCCGGCGCGAGTTCCAGCGCATGGGCGACCTGCCGCCGCGCCTGCTCTCGGGCCCCGAGCAGCTCATGGAGGTCCGCGAACTGCTGCGGGGCGAGGCCCTGGACGGCGCGCGGGACTGGCCCGAGCGCCTGCGCCCCGCCCTGGAGACCCGCGGGTTCGCCGAGGAGCTGCGCGACTTCCTCATGCGCGCCCAGGAACGCGGCATGGGCCCGGCCGAGCTGGCCGCGCTCGGCCGCGAGCGCGACCGCGACGACTGGGTGGCCGCCGCCGGGTTCCTGGACCGCTACACCGGCCGGTTCGACATCGCCCCCGTGCCCACGCTCAACTACGCCGAGCTGGTGCGGGTCGCCGCCAACCTCCTCTCCGATCCCGGGGTCCGCGAGCGCGAGCGCGCCGCCCACGAGGCGGTGTTCGTCGACGAGTACCAGGACACCGACCCCGCCCAGGAGGAACTCCTGCGCGCCCTGGCCGGGGACGGCCGCGACCTGGTCGCGGTCGGCGACCCGGACCAGTCCATCTACGCCTTCCGCGGCGCCGAGGTACGGGGCATCCTCGACTTCCCGCGCCGCTTCCCGACCGCGCGGCGCACCGAGGCGCCCGTGGTCGCGCTGCGCACCTGCCGCCGCAGCGGCCGCGCCCTGCTGTCGGCCTCCCGCGGCCTCACCCGGCGCCTGCCCGCGGTCGCCTCCGCCCGCGGCCACGTCAACGAGCACCGCGACCTGACCCCCGCCGAGGGCGTGCCCGACGGCGAGGTCCGCGTGCTGCTGGCCGACAGCGCCGCCCAGGAGGCCGCGGTCGTCGCCGACACCCTGCGCCGCGCCCACCTGGTGGACGGCGTCCCGTGGTCGGACATGGCCGTGCTGGTGCGCTCCTCCACCCGGCAGCTCCCGGTGCTGCGCCGCGCCCTGACCGCCGCCTCGGTCCCGGTCGCGGTCGGCGCCGACGACCTGCCCGTGGCCGCCGAGCCCATCGTGCGCCCCATGCTCGCGCTGATCCGCTACGGCCTGGCCCCGGACGAGCTGGACGACGACGCCGCGCGCGAACTGCTCACCAGCCCCTTCGGCGAGGCCGACACGGTACGGCTGCGCAGGCTCGTGCGCGCGCTGCGCCGCCTGGACCTGGACCGCGCCCGCGAGGGACGGGCGGACGGGAGCGCGGCCGAAGGCGAGGACGGGAGCACTGACAAGACCGGGCACTCGGCCGGGAGCACCGGCGGGACCGGGAGCGCGGACGGGGGGTCCGGTACCGGCACGCGGACCGCGACGGGGCCCGGCGCGACCGGCGCCGGGGAGGACCCCGAGGCCCCCTCCGGCGCCTACCGGCCGTCCTCGCGGCTGCTCGTGGACGCCCTGCGCGACCCGGCCGAGCTCGTCCTGGTCGACCCCGAGGTCGCCGCGCCCGCCACGCGCGTCGCCCAGGCGCTGCGCACCGTCCGCGAGCTGGCCGCCAGGGGAGCCGACGCCGAACAGGTCCTGTGGGAGCTGTGGCGCGACAGCGGCCTGGCCGACCGCCTGCTGCGCGCCAGCCTGGCCGGGGGCCGCCGGGGCGCCGCCGCCGACCGCGACCTGGACGCCGTGGTCGCCCTGTTCGAGAGCGCCGCACGCTACTGCGACCGGCTGCCCCCCGGCAGCCCCGCCGGGTTCCTGGAGGACCTCGCCGCACAGGAGATCCCCGGCGACAGCCTCGCCGAGCGCGCGCCCGAGGGCGAGGCGGTGCGCATCCTCACCGCCCACCGCTCCAAGGGCCTGGAGTGGGGACTGGTCGTGGTCGCCGGAGTCCAGGAGGGCGACTGGCCCGACCTGCGCCTGCGCGGCTCCCTGCTCGGCGTGGAGGAGCTCGTCGACACCGACGTGCACTCCGCCGACTCCTCCGGCGCCGCGCTGGCCTCCAAACTCCTGGACGAGGAGCGCCGCCTGTTCTACGTGGCCCTCACCCGCGCCCGCCGCTCCCTGGTGGTGACCGCGGTGGGCGGGGAGGACACCGACGAGCGGCCCTCGCGCTTCCTGACCGAGATGGGCCTGGGCGACCCCGAGCCCGTCAGCACCGGCCTGCGCTGGCTGTCCCTGCCCGCGCTCGTCGCCGACCTGCGCTCGGTGGTCACCGACCCCTCCGCGCCCGGTCCGCTGCGCGAGGCCGCCGCCGCCCACCTGGCCCGTCTGGCCGAGGAGGGCGTGCGCGGCGCCGACCCCGCGGAGTGGTACGCGCTCACCCCCTTCACCGACGACCGCCCCCTGGCCGAGGAGGAGGACACCATCCGCGTCTCGCCCTCCCAGGTGGAGAGCTTCACCAACTGCCAGCTGCGCTGGCTCCTCGAACGCGCCGCCGGGGCCTCCTCCGGCGACTCCGCCTCGGCCCTGGGCACCGTCGTGCACGCGGTCGCCGTCCTGGTCGCCCAGGGCAGCACCCCCGACGAGATCAGCGGGCGCATGGACGAGATCTGGGCCGACCTGGACTTCGGCGGCCCCTGGCAGGCCAGGGCGCAGCGCGACCGCGCCGACACGATGGTCCGCAAGCTCGTGGACTGGGAGGCCGCCAACGACCGCGAACTCGTCGTCACCGAGGAGGGCTTCCGGGTGGACGTGGGCGGCATCGAGATCACCGGCCGCGTGGACCGCCTCGAACGCGACGACCAGGGGCGCGCCGTGGTCGTGGACATCAAGACCGGCAGGAACAAGGCCGACGACCTGGCCCGCCACCCCCAGCTCGGCGTCTACCAGATGGCGGTGCTCAAGGGCGCCTTCGCCAAGCTCGGCCTCACCGAGCCGGGCGGCGCCACGCTCGTGCAGGTCGGCGAGAAGATCCGGAAGGCCCGGGAACAAGCCCAGCCGCCCCTGGGCGAGGACCCCGACCCGGGATGGGCCGGGACGCTGGTGCGCGAGGTCGCCACCGGCATGGGCGGGTCCCGCTTCACCGCGACACGCAACAAGGGATGCAGGTCGTGCGCCGTGCGCGCCTGCTGCCCGGTCCAGGACGAGGGCAGACATGTCTGAAAGCCACCCCCACCCCCACCGGTCCCCGCTCCGGCCCCACCCCGACCCCGACCCGGGCCCCCGTCCCCGCTTCTCGCCCCCGGAACTCGCCCGCCTCCTCGGCCAGCCCGAGCCCACCGCCGAGCAGTCCGAGGTCATCTCCGCCCCGCTGGAGCCCGGCGTGGTCATCGCGGGCGCCGGGTCCGGCAAGAGCGAGACCATGGCCTCGCGCGTGGTGTGGCTGGTCGCCAACGGCCACGTGCGCCCCGAGCAGGTCCTCGGCCTGACCTTCACCCGCAAGGCCACCGCCGAGCTGGCCGAGCGCGTGCGCAGACGCCTGGAGCAGCTGCGCGCCACCGAACAGCTGCCCGAGGAGCTGCTCGACGGCGAGCCCACCGTGTCCACCTACAACGCCTACGCCGGGCGCATCGTCGCCGACCACGCCCTGCGCGAGGCGGTCGAGCCCAGTTCCCGGCTGCTCAGCGAGGGACAGGCCTGGCAGATCGCCGCCCGGATCGTCGGCGAGTACGACGGCCCCATGGACCTGATCACGGTCGGGGCCGACACCGTCACCCGCCGGGTCCTGGAACTGTCCGGGCAGATCGCCGACCACCTCACCACCACCGAGCAGGTGCGGGGCATCGGCCGGTGGCTGCGCGCGGCCGTCGACGCGCTCCCGCGCAAGCCCGCGGTGCCCACCCGCAACCTGCTCAACGCCCAGCTGCGCCGCGAACAGCTCCTGCCGCTCGTGGAGGGCTACGAGCACGCCAAGCACGTGCGCGAGGCCATGGACTTCGGCGACCAGGTGTCCCTGGCCGCGCGCATCGCCCAGAACCACCCGGAGGTCGGCCTCATCGAGCGGGGCCGGTTCCGCGTGGTGCTGCTGGACGAGTACCAGGACACCAGCCACGCCCAGCTCGTGCTGCTGCGCGCGCTGTTCGGCGAGGGCCACGCGGTGACCGCGGTCGGGGCCCCCTGCCAGTCCATCTACGGCTGGCGCGGGGCCATCGCCGCCAACCTCGCCAACTTCCCCAACGACTTCCCGGCCGCCCCCGGGCGGGCCGCGTCCGTGCGCCGCCTGGCCACCAGCTTCCGCAACGGCGAGAGGGTCCTGGAGGTCGCCAAGCACATCTCCGAGCCGCTGCGCGCGGAGAGCGCCGAGGTGCCCGTCCTGTACCCCGGCCCGGCCCGGCGCGGCCGGGGCGCCGTCCGGACCGGCCTGTTCATCGGGCAGCGGGAGGAGGCGCAGTGGATCGCCGAGCAGGTCAGCGGCTACCTGCGCGCCGCCCCCGGCCGGGCGGGCAGCGCCGCGACCGCACCCGACGGGCTGCCCTGGCCGCCGGGGGAGTCGGGCGGCGCCGCGGACGGCGGCGTCAGCCCCGGGGACGTCGCCGTGCTGTGCCGCAAGCGCTCGCAGTTCCCGGCGGTCAGGGAGGCCCTGGAGGCGCTGGACATCCCGGTGGAGGTCGTCGGCCTGGGCGGGCTCATGATGGTGCCCGAGGTCCGCGACATCATCGCCACCCTGCGCGTGGTCCACGACGCCTCCGCGGGCAACGAGCTCGCCCGCGTCCTCACCGGACCGCGCTGGCGGATCGGGCCGCGCGACCTGGCCGCCCTCGGGGCCCGCGCGGCCGAGCTGGCCCGCCAGACCCGGCGCGACCTCACCACGCCCGACCCCGGCGAGAGCGCCGAGGACGACATCCTGCGCCGCACGGTCCTGGACCTGACCGCCGAGAGCGGCAGCCTGGTGGACGCGGTGGACGACCCCGGCCCCGCCGAGAGGTACTCCGCGACCGCCTACGAGCGCCTCGGCCGCCTCGCGGAGGAGCTGCGCTCCCTGCGCAAGCTCGTGGGCCAGCCGCTGCCCGACCTGGTCACCGAGACCGAGCGGATGCTCGGCCTGGACATCGAGGTGGGCGCCCGCAGCGGCCGCGACCCCCTCTCGGCCCGCGCCGACCTGGACGCCTTCGTCGACCACGCGGTCCGCTTCGCCGGGAGCAGCGAGGACCCCACCCTCGGCAGCTTCCTCAGCTACCTCAGGGCCGCCTCGGAGCGGGAGAGCGGCCTGGCCCCCGGCGAGCGCGTCGGCGGGGGCGACACCGTCAAGCTCATGACCGTGCACGCCTCCAAGGGGCTCCAGTGGCCCGTGGTGGTCGTGCCCGGCGTCAGCGGCGGCAAGTACTCCCCGCTGTTCCCCACGAGCCTGTCCGAGGGCGACATGTGGATCAAGGGCGAGCACCTGCTGCCCTACCGGCTGCGCGGCGACCGCCAGAACCTGCCCGAGCTCCTCGCGGTGGACAAGAAGGGCATCGACGCGTTCAAGGAGGCCGAACAGGAGCGCCACCTGCTGGAGGAGCGGCGGCTGGCCTACGTCGCCGTCACCCGCGCCTCCTTCGCCCTGCTGTGCACCGGCCACTGGTGGGGGACCGACGCCGCGAGCGAGCGCGGGCCCTCCCCGTTCCTGGAGGAGATCCGCCTGGCCTGCGAGGGCGGGGCCGGGGAGGTCGCGCACTGGGAGCCCAGGCCCGACCCCGACGACAACCCGTACGAGGAGGAGGACGACGGCACGGCCGTGTGGCCGCCGGAGGAGGACGACGGTTCCGGCCCCCGGCCGGAGGAGGGCGCCGGACCGGACCGGCCGCGCGACCGGCGCGCCCAGATCGCCGAGGGCGCGGCCATGGTCGAGCGCGCCCGCGCCCGCCTGCTCGCGGGCGAGGCCGACCCCGCGGAGGAGGCCGCGCCGCCGCCCGGACTGCGCCGCCGCATCGGGGGCTGGGAGCGCGACACCGAGCTGCTGCTCGCCCACCGCCGCACCGAGGGGCCGGGGTCGGGGGACGGCACGGTCCAGGTCGAGCTGCCCGCGCACCTGTCGGTGTCGTCCATGGTGTGGCTGGCCCGCGACCCCTCCGCCCTGGCCCGGCAGATCCGCAGGCCGCTGCCGCGGCCGCCCGCGCCGCACACGCGCCGGGGCACCGCGTTCCACGCCTGGCTGGAGCAGCGGTTCGGCCAGCGCGCGACCCTGCTGGACGAGCTTCCCGGCGCCGCCGACGAGACGGCGGGGGAGGACGAGGACCTCGCCGACCTCCAGAACCGCTTCGAGGAGAGCGAGTGGGGCTCGCGCGTGCCCGTCGAGGTGGAGGTGCCCTTCGAGACGGTCATCGGCGACCGGCTCGTGCGGGGGCGCATGGACGCGGTCTTCCACGACCCCGCCTCCGGCCGCTACGACGTGGTGGACTGGAAGACCGGGAGCCCGCCCGGCAACGGCGCCGAGCGCCGCGCCGTGGGCGTGCAGCTGGCCGCCTACCGGCTGGCCTGGGCCGACCTGGCCGGGGTCGACCTGGAGGAGGTGAGCGCCGCCTTCCACTACGTGCGGGCCGGGCTGACCGTGCGCCCCGCGGACCTGCTCGACGCCGAGGGGCTGGCCGCGCTCATCGACGCCGTCCCCGAACCCGGGTGAGAGGTCCGCCACCGCTGCGGGTCGCCGTCCGTTCACCGGTGTGGTGGACAATGACCCGCGTGTCGACCCCAGGAATCCCCCAGGACAGCGGTGCCCCCGTGCGCGCGGGAGTGCCCGAGCACGGGCGCGTCCCCAAGTACTACGCGGTCCGGATACGGCTCACCGAGCTGGTGTCCGGGCTGGCGGTGGGCCAGCCGCTGCCCACCGAGCGCGAGCTGGCCGAGCGCTTCGGCGCGGCCCGCGAGACGGTCCGCCAGGCGCTGCGCGACCTCCTGCTGGAGGGCAGGCTCAGCCGCCGGGGGCGCGGCACGGTGGTGGCCGGTCCCAAGCTGGAGCAGCCCCTGTCCCTGGCCAGCTACACCGAGGGCGTGCGCCGCCAGGGGCTCCGGCCTGGCCGCTCCCTCATCGACCTGCGCAGCTGGCCGTGCCCGCCCCGGCTGGCCGAGGAACTGCACCTGAGCCCGGGCGAGCCGGTCTGGCACCTGGAGCGGGTCCTGCTGGCCGACGACGAGCGTGTGGGGCTGGAGTCCACCTACATCGCGGTGGCGCGCGTGCCCCGCCTGGACGTCGACTTCGACCCGGACTCCACTTTCTACGGCTACCTCGCCGACAGGGTCGGCATCACGTTCGGCGACGCCGACGAGCGCCTGGAGACCGTGCTGGCCGCCCCGCGCGAGGCCCTGCTCATCGGCACCCCTCCGGCGCTGCCGATGCTGCTCATCCACCGGATCTCCCGGGACGAGAAGGGCGGCCCCTTCGAACGGGTGCGCTCGCTCTACCGGGGCGACCGGTTCAGCTTCAGCGTCCACCTGGCCGGGGACGGGCGGGGATGAGGCCGCGCCCCCGTTGCCCGTGATCTTGTACTTATAGCGAGGTTCGAGCGCCCAACCTCGCTATAAGTACAAGATCATCGCAGTTCAGAGCCCTTGCGTCACACCAGCAACGTTTCCGGTCGGGCGCCTACGGACGGACGCTCCGAGCCCGGGTTCCGGGACGTGCGGAACGTCGGGTATCGCGGGCTGTCCACGGAGCAAGGTTATCTCGAAATGATAACGGGTCTGGTCCAAAGTTTGGCGCCGGTTCACCGGGGCGTCCCCGCCGCGCTCGGTCGCCTCCACCCGGACCGACGAACCTCGAACCATGAGAGTGATCATCGTCGGTGCCGGAGTCCTCGGCACCATGCACGCCTGGCACGCCGTCTCCCGGGGCCACGAGGTCGTCCACCTCGAACGCGAGGCGGCCGCCCGCGGCGCCTCCGTCCGCAACTTCGGCCTCGTCTGGGTCGGCGGACGCGCGCCCGGCCCCGAACTGGAGGCCGCCCGCCGGGCCCGCGTCCTGTGGCAGGGGATCGCCCAACGCGTCCCCGCCCTGGGCTTCCGCCCGTCCGGCTCCCTGACCGTCGCCACCACCGAGCACGAGCTGGCCGTGGCCCGAGCGGCGACCTCGGCGCCTGACGCGGCCGAGCGCGGCTACGAACTCCTGGACCCCGAGCGGACCCGCGAGGTCAACCCGGCCCTGCGCGGCGACCACCTCGGCGCCCTGTGGTGCCGCAGCGACGCCCAGGTCGAACCCCGCACCGCCCAGGCCGCCCTCCAGGCCGAACTCGGCCGCAGCGGCCGCTACACCCTCCTGACCGGGCGCGAGGTCCGCGACCTGGCCGGACCGGGCGCCGTCCGCGACGACCACGGACAGGTCCACCGGGGCGACTCCGTCGTCCTGTGCACCGGCGCCTGGCTCGGCGGCCTGGTCCGCGAACTCGTCCCCGACCTGCCCGTGCGCCGCGTCCGCCTCCAGATGGCCCAGACCGAGCCCCTGGGCGAGACCCTCACCACCTCCGTCGCCGACGGCGACAGCTTCCGCTACTACCCCGCCTACCGGGGCCCCGAGCTGGACGCCCTCAACGAGGCCCAGCCCCAGCCGCCCACCGCGCGCGACCACCGCATGCAGCTGCTCATGGTCCAGCGCGCCGACGGCTCCCTGACCATCGGCGACACCCACGAGTACGACGCGCCCTTCTCCTTCGACACCGCCGAGGACCCCTACGAGCACCTCGCCGGGGTCGCCGGCCGCCTCCTGGGCCGACCGCTGCCCCCGATCCGCCAGCGCTGGGCGGGCGTCTACGCCCAGTGCGCCGACCCCTCCCGGGTCGTCCACCGCGCCCCCGTGGGCCCCGACGCCTGGCTGGTCACCGGACCGGGCGGGCGCGGGATGACCTGCTCCCCGGCCATCGCCGAGACCACCGCCAACGAACTGGGCTGGTAACCATGCACTCCACCACCGTCCCCGCCCCGCCCGTCGAACTCGTCGTCCTGGACATGGCGGGCACCACCGTCGCCGACGACGGCCTCGTCGAGGCGGCCTTCGAGGCGGCCCTGCCCGACCACACCCCCGAGGCCGCCGCGTACGTGCGCGCCACCATGGGCGAGTCCAAGATCACCGTCTTCCGCCACCTGTGCGGCGACGAGGACCGCGCCCAGGAGGCCAACCGCGCCTTCGAGCGGGCCTACGCCCGCCTGGTGGACGAGGGCCTCTGCGCGCCCCTGCCCGGAGCCGAGGACGCCCTGCGCGAGCTGCGCGCCCAGGGACGTACGACCGCCCTGGCCACCGGCTTCTCCCGCGACACCCAGGAGCGCATCCTGCGCGCCCTGGGCTGGCGCGACGCCGCCGACCTCGTCCTGTGCCCCGCCGACGCGGGCGGGCGCGGCCGACCCCACCCCGACATGGTGCTCACCGCCGCCCTGCGCGCGCGGGTCTCCTCCGTGGCCGCCGTCGCCGTCGTCGGCGACACCGCCTCCGACGTCCGCAGCGGGCTGAGCGCGGGGGCCTCGGTCGCCGCCGGGGTCCGCACCGGCGCCCACGACGACGCCGCCCTGCGCGCGGCCGGGGCCACCCACGTCCTGGACGGCGTGGCCGACCTGCCCGGGCTGCTCGCGTCGAGGGAGGGCTGAACCCGTGGGCATCCGCTTCGACCGCGTCAGCGTCGCCTACGGGGAGACGGTGGTCCTGGACGACCTCGACCTCACCGTCGAACCCGGCGAGTTCATGGCGCTGCTGGGCCCCTCCGGCTCGGGCAAGACCACCGCGCTGCGCGCCGTCGCCGGGTTCGTCCGCCCCGCCTCCGGGCGCGTCCTGCTCGGCGGGCGCGACGTCACCGGCCTGCCGCCGCACCTGCGGGGCGTGGGCATGGTCGTGCAGAGCTACGCCCTCTTCCCCCACATGCGGGTGGACCAGAACGTCGCCTTCGGGCTGAGGGCGCAGGGCGTGCCGCGCCGCGAGATCGCCGGACGGGTCGCCGAGGCGCTGGACATGACCGGGATGGGGGACTACGCGCGCCGCCACCCGCGCGAGCTGTCCGGCGGGCAGCAGCAGCGGGTGGCCATCGCCCGCGCCCTGGCCATCCGCCCCGGCGTGCTGCTGCTGGACGAGCCGCTGTCCGCGCTCGACGCCCAGCTGCGCTCGGACATGCTCGCCGAACTGGCCCGCCTGCACCGCGAACTGCCCGACGTCACGATCCTGTACGTCACCCACGACCAGAGCGAGGCGCTCACCCTGGCCGACCGGGTGGCGGTCCTGGACCGCGCCCGGCTGCGCGACTGCGACACGCCCCAGCGCCTCTACCAGCGCCCCCGGACGCCGTTCACCGCCCGCTTCGTCGGCGGCGCCAACCTGCTGCCCGCGCGCCTGGCCGACGGGCGCGTGCACTGCTGCGGCACCGCCCTGGAGGCCGACCCCGGCGACCTGCCGCCCGGCACCGGCGACGGCGACGGGCTGCGGGTGTGCCTGCGCCCGCACCGGCTCGCCCTCGGCGGGGGCGAGCACACCCTGGAGGGGCGGGTCACCGACGTCCAGTGGCGCGGCTCCACCCACCGGGTCACCGCCCTGGTCGACGGCGTCCCCGTCACCGCCGAACTCCGGGAGATGCGGACCCCGCCCGAGACCGGTGCGGCGGTGACGTTCGGCTTTGCCCCCCCGGGCGCCGNCTGCCGGAGGAGGTCTCGTGAGCGTCCGGACCGCACCGACCCCGGCGGGCACCGCGTCCGCGCGCTCCGAGGGCGGGGCCGCCCCGGCCCGGGCGCCCCGCACCCTCCCCGTGTGGGTGTGGGCCGTGCCGCCCGTCGCGCTGCTCGCCATGGTGTTCCTGTACCCGCTCGCCCTCGTCGCGCTGGAGTCGGTCACCGCGCCCGGAGGCGGGCTCACCCTCGCCCACCACGCCGACGTCCTGGCCTCGGAGTCCTTCCGGTCGGCGCTGGTCACCACCGTGCTCATCGCGGTCACCGCCACGCTGGGCTGCCTGGTCCTGGGCTTCCTCCTCGCCCTGGTCGTGGCGTTCGTGCCCTTCCCCGGCAGCGGGGCCACCGCCCGGTTCATCGACACCTACCTGTCCTTCCCGTCCTTCCTCATCACCCTCGCGCTGCTGTTCCTCTACGGCACCGTGGGCGTGGCCAACGGCGTGTGGACGGAGGCCACCGGCGCCGAGACCGGCCCGATCAGCTTCCTCGCCACGCCCTGGGGCGTGGTCCTGGCGGAGATCACCTACTTCACGCCGTTCGTCATGCGGCCGCTGCTCGCCGCGTTCGCCCAGCTCGACACCGCGCAGATCGAGGTCGCCTCCTCCCTGGGGGCCCGCCCCCTCAGGATCGTGCGGGCCGTCATCCTGCCCGAGGCCCTGCCCGCGCTCGCCGCCGGAGGCGCGCTCGTGCTGGTGCTGTGCCTCAACGAGTTCGCGATCGTCCTGTTCACCGGGGCCAAGGACGTGGTGACCCTGCCGATGCTCGTCTACAGCTCGGCGATCCTGGAGGCCGACTACACCACCGCCTGCGTCGTGGCCACGGTCAACGCGGCCCTGTCGGTCTCCCTCTACCTCGTCTACCGCGCGGCCACCGCACGCCTGCGCGCACCCTCCGGAGGCCGCCGTGCTCGTGCATAGCCGACCCGCCCGCTGGGCCGTGTGGGCGCTGTTCGCCGCGCTCGTCCTGCCGCTGTTCCTGCTCCCGCTCGGCGTCATCGTCACCGCGTCGGTGTCCACCAACTGGAGCGGCGTCCTGCCGTCGGGGCCCACCCTGGACAACTTCGCCGGGCTGTCCCGGGGCACCACCCTGGAGGCGCTGCGCGTCAGCGTGGTCACCGCCGCCACCGCCAGCATCCTGGCCCTGGTCGCCGGGACCTGGTCCGCGCTGACCGCGCACGCGCTGCGCCGACGCGGCCGGGCCGTCCTCGACGCCCTCTTCATGCTGCCCGTCGCGGTCCCCACGGTGGTCGTCGGACTGGCCCTGCTGGTGGCCTTCAGCCGCCCGCCCCTGCTGCTCAACGGCACCCAGGCCCTCGTGCTCATCGCGCACACCGTGCTCGTGACGGCCTTCGCCCACCAGTCGGTCTCCGCCGCCCTGGACCGGCTCGACCCGGCCTACGCGCAGGTGGCCGCTTCCCTCGGCGCCCGTCCGGCGCGGGTGCTGTTCCAGGTGCGGCTGCCGCTGCTGCTGCCCTCGCTCAGCGCCGCCGCCGGGCTCTGCTTCGCCCTGTCCATGGGCGAGCTGAGCGCCACGATGATGCTCTACCCGCCCAGCTGGATGCCGCTGCCGGTCCAGATCTACGCCGCCACCGACCGGGGCGCCCTCTTCTCCGGGGCGGCCTCGGCCATCGTCCTGATGGCCACCACCCTGGCCGTCCTGCTGCTGCTGTCCCGCGTGCGCACCCGCGCCGCCTACCGCTGACCTCTTTTTCCCAGGAAGGCCCGCCATGTCCGCCGTCCGCATGACCGCCGCCCGCGTGTCCGCCGCCGCCACCGCGCTCGCCCTCGCCGGGGCCCTGACCTCCTGCTCCGCCTTCGAACCCGTCGACAGCGTCACCGTCTACACCGCCGACGGCCTGCGCAACGAGGAGGGCACCGGCTGGCTCGACCAGGTCTTCGCCGACTTCGAGGCCGAGACCGGCGTCACCGTCCAGTATGTCGAGGGCGGCTCGGGTGAGATCGTCCAGCGCGCCGGACGCGAGAAGGCCAACCCGCAGGCCGACGTCATCATCACCCTGCCGCCCTTCATCCAGCAGGCCGACGGCATGGGCCTGCTCCAGCGGTACGAGCCGCAGGGCTCCGAGCACGTCGAGGCCAAGGACCCCGAGGGCAGGTGGACCTCGATCGTCGACAACTACTTCTGCCTCACCTACAACACCGAGGAGCTGGAGGAGCCGCCCGCCACCTGGGAGGACCTGCTCGACCCCCGCTTCGAGGGCCGCCTCCAGTACTCCACGCCGGGCGTGGCGGGCGACGGCACGGCCGTGCTCATCCAGACCATGCACGACTTCGGCGGCCTGGAGCCCGCCATGGACTACCTCGGCGAGCTGCAGGCCAACAACGTCGGCCCGTCCTCCTCCACCGGCGCGCTCGGCCCCAAGGTGGACAAGGCCGAGCTGCTGGTCGCCAACGGCGACGTCCAGATGAACGTCGCCCAGGCCCGCACCATGCCCAACCTCGGCATCTGGTTCCCCGCGCGCGAAGGAGGGCAGCCGACCACCTTCGCCCTGCCCTACACCGCCGGGCTCGTCGAGGGCGCGCCCCAGGCCGACCACGGCCGCGCCCTCCTCGACTTCCTGCTCTCCGAGGCCGCCCAGGAGCAGGTCGTCCCCGTCGCCGGGGGCTTCCCCGCCCGCGCCGACGTCCCGGTGGAGGGCGAGGGCGCCGAGGAGCTGGAGGCGCTCATGGAGGGCGTGGAGGTCTTCGAGCCCGACTGGGACGACATCGACGCCAACCTGCCCGAGTACCTCGACGCCTGGCGCGAGGCCACCGGCAGCTGACCCGGTCCGGTCACGGGCCCCGGGCGCCCGCTCGGGGCCACCACCGACCGCTGGGAGGCCGCGGGTCCCGCGCCGGAGGAACCGCGCGCGGGACCGGCGGGAGGGCTCAGATCACGCCGAAGACGAACCCGCCCGGGGAGGCGGAGTCCTCGCCGAAGAGGTACTCCCGGGCCGACAGGACGAACTCCGCGCGGCCGATGAACCCGTCGCTGTCGGTGTCCAGGACCTTGAACCGGTCCAGGGCGTCGGAGGAGGAGGCCCCCAGGACCTCGGCGTACCGGACGTACTCCGCCTCGCTGATCGATCCGCCGTCGTCGGTGTCCAGGAGGTCGAAGACCGCCTCGGCCACGCCCTCGGTCATGTTGAACCGGCTCCTGTCCTCGGAGGCCGCGTGCATCGCCGCGACGAACGCCTCCCGGTCCAGGCGCGCCTCGGCGGGCGAGCCGTGGCGCAGCAGCTCCAACCAGAGCATCTGGTACGAGGCGTGGACGGCCTGGGCTCGGCGGTCGCCCAGGTCCAGCGCGTACCCGTTCGTGCAGCGGTCGACCAGGCGCTGGTAGTCGTCCCAGGTGATGGCCCCGTCGCGGTCGGTGTCCAGTGTGTCGAAGAGGCGGCCGAACCTCTCGGCGACCGCGGTGGCGGGAACGGTGTCCACGTGCATTCCTCTCGTCGGCGGGCGGGCGCGTCCCGCCCCTGCACCTTCGAGTGTCCCGCGACCGGAAGGGTTCCCCGGCCCCCGCGGCGCCGCGCGCCCGGGCGGTCGGCGCACGCGCGCGCCCGGCCCGGGCCGGGACGGCGCCCGGGACGGGCGGGGAAGGGCCCCGGCCCGCGTGCCGGGGCGGTTCGCGCAGGTCCTAGGCTCGTTCCCGACAACGACGTCGAGCAAGGACGGGCCCCATGGACGTACGCGCCCACATCGAGGCACACCGGGACGAGTTCGTCTCCTCCCTCAAGGAGTGGCTGGCGATCCCCTCCATCTCCGCCGACCCCGCGCACCACCCCGACGTGGTCCGCTCCGCCCGGTGGCTCGCCGACCACCTCACCGCGACCGGCTTCCCCACCGTCGAGGTGTGGCAGACCCCCGGCCTGCCCGCCGTGTTCGCCGAGTGGCCCGCCGCCGACCCCGACGCCCCCACGGTGCTCGTCTACGGACACCACGACGTCCAGCCCGTCGACCCGGTCCAGGAGTGGGAGACCGATCCGTTCACGCCCACCGAGCGCGGCACCTCCCTGTTCGCGCGCGGGGCCTCCGACGACAAGGGACAGGTGCTCTTCCACGCCCTCGGCGTGAGCGCCGCCCTGGCCGCCTCCGGCGCCGACGCCCCGCCCGTCACGCTCAAGCTGCTCGTGGAGGGCGAGGAGGAGTCGGGCTCGGTCCACTTCGCCGACCTGATGCGCGCCAACCGCGACCGCCTGGCCTGCGACGTCGCCGTCATCTCCGACACCACCATGTGGGCGGCCGACACCCCGTCCATGTGCGTGGGCATGCGCGGCGTCACCGACGTCGAGATCAGCCTGTACGGCCCCGGGCGCGACCTGCACAGCGGCTCCTTCGGCGGCGCCGTCCCCAACCCGCTCAAGGCCATGAGCGACCTGCTGTCCGGCCTGCACGACGAGGACGGCCGGGTGGCCGTCCCCGGGTTCCACGACGGGGTGGTCGAGGCCAGCCGGGAGGAGCGCGACCTCATCGCCCGGCTGCCCTTCGACGAGCGCGAGTGGCTGGCCACCGCCGCCTCCACCGCCACCTGGGGCGAGAAGGGCTACAGCACGCTGGAGCGGATCTGGCTGCGCCCGACCGCCGAGATCAACGGCATGTGGGGCGGCCACACCGGCTCGGGCGGCAAGACCGTCGTCCCGCGCTCCGCGCACGCCAAGGTCAGCTTCCGCCTGGTCCCCGGCCAGGACCCGCTGCACGTGCAGGACCGCGTCCGCGCCTACGTCGAGGCGGCCACCCCCGCGGGCCTGCGCGCCGAGACGGAGTTCGGCGGACCGGGCGTGCGCGCCTGCGCCTCCGACCTGTCCTCCACCGCGCTGAAGGCGGCCCGCTCGGCCATGGAGCGCGCCTTCGGCACGCAGGTCCTCTTCACCCGCGAGGGCGGCAGCGGCCCCGAGGCCGACATCGCCGACATCCTCGGGGCGCCGCTGGTCTTCCTCGCCGTCGGCCTGGACGAGGACCGCATCCACGCCCCCAACGAGAAGGTGGAGGTCCCCCTGCTGCTCAAGGGCGCCGAGAGCGCCGCGTACCTGTGGGAGGAACTCGGGTCCGTCGGCTGAGCCGCGACCGGGCGGCGGCGGGAGCACGCCGCGTACAGGAACCACGCCGCGCACGGGGCCGCGCCAGGATGCGCGCGGCCCCGACGGGTGTTATGCACGCTGTAGACACGGGCCCCGCCAGGCGGCCCGCCGATCCGGAAGGACCCATGGACGCCGACGCGACTCCCTCCCTCTCCCGCTTCTCCGTCGACCCCGCCGCGCACCGGCGCCTGGACGGGGAGTGGCTGGCCGAGGCGTGGGCCGACCCCGGCACCCGGGTGCTGGTGCTGGAGGGCGGGGACCCCGTCACCCACGGCTGGCGGGCCGTCATGGCCAAGCAGTCCCGGGCCCTGATCACCACCGGGGACAGCCCCGAACTCTTCATGGTCCCCCCGGCCGAGGCGCCCGAGGGCGAGCGCTACCTGCTCGGCACCGACGGGCGGGACGCCTACTTCGCGGTCCGCTCCGGCCGGGAGCTGGCCGCCACCGAACGGACCGCCCCGGCCTCCCTGCGCGAGATCGGCGCGCTCCTGGGCGACCGCGACACCGGGCTGATGACCCGCGCCGTCGCCCTCGCGAACTGGAACGCCACCCACGGGTTCTGCCCCCGCTGCGGCTCCCGCACCACCCCGGCCGCGGCCGGGCACGTGCGCGTGTGCGACGAGGAGGGCACCGAGCAGTACCCCCGGATGGACCCGGCGGTGATCATGCTGGTGCACCGCGAGCGCGACGGCCGCGAGGAGATGCTGCTCGGCAACAACCCCCACTGGGACGCCCGCCGCTTCTCGGTGCTGGCCGGGTTCGTCGACGCGGGGGAGTCGCTGGAGCAGGCCGTGGTCCGCGAGGTCGCCGAGGAGGCGGGGATCGTGGTCGAGCGCCCGCGCTACCTGTCCTCGCAGCCCTGGCCCTTCCCGCGCAGCCTCATGGTGGGCTACACCGCGCGGGCCGTGGGCGAGACCGAGCGCACCGACGACGAGATCGGCGTCACCCGGTGGTTCACCCGCGCCGAACTGGCCGAGGCCGTGCACTCGGAGGAGATCCTGCTGCCCGGGCGGGTCTCGATCGCCCGCAACCTCATCGAGCACTGGTACGGAGCCGAGCTCCCCGGCGGCTGGTGACCCCGGGCCGGCTCCCGTGAGCGGCCCCGCGGCGGCCGGGAGCCGCTGCCCGCGAGGATGCCCCGGGGAACGGGGGAGCGCCCGGGGCGGGCCGGGGCCTTGGGGGTCCCCACGGGGCCCCGCCCGGCCCGTCGCCGCCCCTTCCGCCGTGATCCCGTACCTACAGCGCGTCCCGACCGTCCGACCTCGCCAGGACGCGGGTCGGATCCGCCGTGACGCACCGGCGACGTTTCCGGCCGGTCCGCTAACGCGAACCGGGGGAGGCGCCCAGTTCGTCGGGCAGCACGGTGAGAGGGCTCGTGCTGCTCTCCACCACGTCCCGCGCCAGGTCGGCCACCTTGCGGCCGCGCGAGCGCGCCGAGGAGCGCAGCCGCTCGAAGGCCTCGCGGGGCGCCATCGTGTGCCGCTCCGCCAGGACCCCGATCGCCTGCTCCACCACCACGCGCGAGTGCAGCGCGTGCTCCAGCTGCGCGATGGTGTGCCGCAGCCGCTCCACCTCCGAAGCGCCCTCCGGGGCCCGGCCGGGCGCCTGGGAACGCGGGGTCCGGGCCCCCGACTCGCCGGTGAGCAGGTCCGCCAGGACCATCGCGCTCACCAGGTCGGGCACCTCCTCGCCGCCGCCCACCCGCCACCCGGCCGGGGTGCGGCGGACCACACCGGTGTCCACCGTGTCGGCGACCGCAATGTCATGAGGCCTCATGTCCTCCCCCAACTCCACACTCCCCGTCGTCATCGTCCGAGCCCTTCGCGACCCGAGCGCCGTCGGAGGTGCACCGCCGAAGGCGGGCCCCGCGGTGCGGGCCGCGGGCCGCACCCTGGGGCGCGGCCCGCGGCCCGCGTACCGTCCTACGACAGCTCGGCCAGTTTCTGCTTCACCTGAGCGAGCGACGGGTTGGTCATCGCCGCGCCGTCACTGAAGACCAGCGTCGGAACCGTCTGGTTGCCGCCGTTGGCCTTCATGACCAGTTCCGCGGCCTCCGGGTGCTCCTCGATGTTCACCTCACGACCGGTGATCCCCTCGCGGGCGAGCTGGCTCTTGAGCCGCTTGCAGTACCCGCACCACGGGGTGGTGTACATCGTGAACTGTTCGGTCGCCGCGCTCGTCATGTCGCTCACGTCCTTCTTTCGTCTACGGTCGATGGATCGGTCCGGTCATCTCAACACCGAGGGGTCCGGACCGCTTCCCGGGACCGCGCGACACAACGTGGGACGCCTCACAGGACCAACTGGTTCTGGAATGTCTGATGTGCCTCACGCGGCCCGGCGGCGGGCGCGGGGTCCGATCCGCTCCCCGCCACGGCCGATACTTGAGAGACTGGGACCCCATCCACCCCGACCCTACGCAGGAGCACCATGGACCCCGACCGCGTCCTGGAGGGACTGGACCCGGAGCAGACCCAGGCCGCACGCGCGCTGCGCGGCCCCGTGTGCATCCTGGCCGGTGCCGGAACGGGCAAGACCCGGGCCATCACCCACCGCATCGCGTACGCGGTCTCCAGCGGGGTGGTCGCCGAGCAGCAGGTCCTCGCGGTCACCTTCACCGCCCGCGCCGCAGGGGAGATGCGCGGCCGGCTGCGCGCCCTGGGCGCGCCCCGCGTGCAGGCCCGCACCTTCCACGCCGCCGCCCTGCGCCAGCTCTCCTTCTTCTGGCCCCAGGTCGTCGGCGGCGAGAAGCCCACTCTCATCGAGAGCAAGCTCCAGGTGGTCTCCCGCGCCGCCCACTCGGTGGGCCTGCAGCCCGACCGCAACGGCCTGCGCGACCTGGCCAGCGAGATCGAGTGGTCCAAGGTCACCCAGGTGCGCCCCACCGACTACGACAAGGCCGTGGTCAAGGCGGGCCGCCAGCCCCCGATGCCCGCGGGCGAGGTGGCCCGGGTCTTCGAGGCCTACGAGGACATACGCCGCGAGCACAACCTCCTCGACTTCGAGTCCATGCTCGAACTCACCGCCGGCATGATCACCGAGTACCCGGCCATCGCCCAGCGCGTGCGCGAGCAGTACCGGTACTTCGTCGTCGACGAGTTCCAGGACGTCAACCCGCTCCAGCGACTCCTTCTGGACGCCTGGCTGGGCGACCGCGACGACCTGTGCGTGGTCGGCGACCCCAGCCAGACCATCTACTCCTTCGCCGGGGCCACCCCCGGCTACCTGACCGGATTCGGCGCCCGCTACCCCCACGCCACCGTGGTCCAGCTGGTCCGCGACTACCGCTCCACCCCCCAGGTCGTGCGGGTGGCCAACCACGTCATCGCCCAGGCGCGCGGCACGACCTCCGCCCAGCACCTGACCCTCCAGGCCCAGCGCCCCGACGGCCCCGACCCCATGTACCAGGAGTACGACGACGAGCCCGCCGAGGCCACCGGCGTCGCCCGCAAGATCAGCGTCCTGATGGAGGGCGGCACCCCGGCCAGCGAGATCGCGGTGCTGGTGCGCACCAACGGCCAGTCGGCCTCCTACGAGCAGGCCCTGACCGACGAGGGCGTGCCGTTCACGATGCGCGGGACCACCCGGTTCTTCGAGCGCCCCGAGATCAAGCAGGCCGTGCACACCCTGCGCGGCGCCCGGCACGGGGCGGCGGGGGAGGAGGCCGAGCCCCTGGTGCGCACCGTCCGCCAGCTGCTCGGGCAGCTCGGCCTGACCGAGGCCGCGCCCGAGGGGCGCCAGGCCCGCGAGCGCTGGGAGTCGCTGTCCGCGCTGGCCCAGCTGGCCGAGGACATGGCCGCCACGCCGCGGCCCGACGGCGCGCCGGTGACCATGGCCGACCTCGTGGACGAGCTCGAGGTGCGCATGGCCACCGAGCACGCGCCCGGCTTCGAGGGTGTCACCATCGCCTCCCTGCACGCGGCCAAGGGCCTGGAGTGGGACGCCGTCTTCCTGGTCGGCCTCACCGAGGGCATGATGCCGATCATCTACGCCGAGACCGACGAACAGGTGGAGGAGGAGCGCCGCCTGTTCTACGTGGGCGTCACGCGGGCCCGCGAGCACCTGGCGATGTCGTGGTCCCTGGCCCGCTCGCCCGGCGGCAGGAAGACCCGCAAGCCCTCCCGCTTCCTCGACGGCCTGCGCCCCGCCTCCCCGTCCACCGCCTCCCGGCGCGCCGAGCGCCGCAAGGGCGGCGTGACCCGCTGCCGGGTGTGCTCGGCCACCCTCACCGACGCGGCCGAGCGCAAGCTGGGCCGCTGCCTGGACTGCCCCTCCAGCTACGACGAGGCCCTGCTGGAGCGGCTGCGCGAATGGCGCCGCGCGTGCGCGCAGGAGCAGAAGGTGCCCGCGTACGTGATCTTCACCGACGCCACCCTCCAGGCCGTCGCCGAGCAGGAGCCCGGCAGCCCCACCCAGCTCGCGGCCGTGTCCGGTGTCGGCGCGGTCAAGCTCGATCGCTACGGTGAGGCGGTACTGGCGCTGGTGGCGGGAGCGGACCCGGCGGACGTCGCGGACCGCCGGACGGAAGACGACGGGGAGGAAGCGGCGGATGAGTGAGAGCGCCGACGCGCAGGTGCGGGGGCAGTCCCTCGCCGACCTGCTGACCGTGCTGGACCTGGAGCGGATCGAGGACGACATCTTCCGGGGCAGCAGCCCCGAGGAGGGGCCGCAGCGGGTGTTCGGCGGCCAGGTCGCGGGTCAGGCGCTGGTCGCGGCGGGGCGCACCGTCCCCACCGAGCGCCACGTGCACTCCCTGCACGCGTACTTCATACGCCCCGGCGACCCCTCGGTGCCCATCGTCTACGAGGTGGACCGCGTCCGCGACGGCCGCTCCTTCACCACCCGCCGGGTGGTGGCCGTCCAGCACGGCAAGCCGATCTTCACCCTGTCGGCCTCCTTCCACAAGGAGGAGCCGGGCCTGGACCACCGGATCCCGATGCCCGACGTCCCGCCGCCGGAGGAGCTGCCGAGCACGCGCGAGCGCCTGCGGGAGGCCTTCGGCCGGGTGCCCGGGTTCGTGCGCTGGCACCCCATCGAGCTGCGCCCGGTGGGACCGCTGTCCTACGAGGCCGAGCGCGACCCGCGGCTGCGCACCGCCAACAACCCGGTGTGGCTCAAGGTGGACGGCAAGCTGCCCGACGACCGCCTCACCCACGTGTGCCTGATGACCTACGCCTCGGACATGACCCTGCTGGACACCGTGCTGCTGCGCCACGGCCGCTCCTTCGCGGGGATCTCCATGGCCAGCCTGGACCACGCGATGTGGTTCCACCGGCCGTTCCGCGCCGACGAGTGGCTGTTGTACGCGCAGGAGGCCCCGACCGCCCAGGGCGCCCGCGGCCTGGCGCGCGGGCTGGTCTACACCCGCGAGGGCGAACTCGTGTGCTCGGTGGTGCAGGAGGGACTGATCCGGGTGGTGGACGCCGAGGGCTGGTCCGACACCCTCCCGGAACCGTTCTAGGGGCTGTCCGGGGGATGCCCAAAGGCAACGCCTCCGGGCACTGCGGCATTCCCGCGACCCCATGACCGGATGCGGACGTTTCCGCAGGTCAAAAATAGGTTGCTCTCTTTCTGCGCCAACCCATAGTGTGTACTCCGTCGCAATGACCGCTCCCGGCGCGGGTGCAAGATCCCGTCGCCCGACAGTGAAGGAGGTGCCCGATCCAATGACCAGCATCACGGAGACCACAGGCTTCGTCACCGGCTTCGCCATGCCGTCGCGTCAGCTGTCCCCGACCGCTGTCCAGGGCACCCTCCTGGGCGGTCACACGGACGTCTTCGGCGAGCCCACCATCGCTGGCGTCGGCAACGGCAGTGGTGTGTCCGTCGAGTCCGGGCTCGCCCTTGATCGTGGCAAGCGCCAGACGAAGCACGCAGCAGAAGCTACCCAGCGCCCGTATGGCGCATCGGGGGAGTGTCCACGGAGGATTCCGGCCTAGAGCAGGACAGGCCGAGAGCTTCGACCGTGGCCGCGGACCCCGACAGGGGCCGCGGCTTTCTTTGTATCTTCGCCAGCTCCCCGTCCCCCAGGGACGAGGGAGAGGGCGGCGGCATCGCAAGTCCAGGTCCCCCACCGGACCGGTTCCGGTGACCAGTCACCGACCGCGTTGTACGAAACGATCAAAGATCTTGGAGGGCACCGATGCTTGCGTCGGTCCTGGAAACGCCCTGGCTGGGCGACACCGAAGTTCCCTGCCGCCTGGAGCCCGACCTGTTCTTCGCCGAGGCGCCCGCCGACGTCGAGGCGGCCAAGGCCGTCTGCGGCGCGTGCCCCGTGCGGGAGCAGTGCCTGGCCGACGCCCTGGAGCGCGGCGAGCCCTGGGGTGTCTGGGGCGGGCAGCTGCTCGTCTCCGGACAGGTCGTGGCGCGCAAGCGCCCCAGGGGCCGCCCCCGGAAGAACCCCGCTCCGGTCGCGGCCTGACCGCTTCAGCCCCACTCCCACAGACCCGAAGGATCGAAGACAGATGATGATGATGGAACTCATGCGCGTGGTCGAGCGGACCGACGTCGAGACGCGTGAACAGCAGGGCAGAAGGCTCACCGCGCGCCAGCTCCGCGCCCGCCAGCGCGAGGAGCGCCGTGCCGAACAGGCCCTCATGGAAATCGCGTGGTCACGTCTGTGTTGACGTGAACTGACCACGACCGGGCGGGGCTCCTCCGGGGGTCACCGTCCGGTCTCTTTTGTGTATCCGAAAGGGCACCGGAATGTCCCGGGAAACCCCTTCGTGGGCCGTCCCACAGCCGAAAAACGGCCCTGGTCAGGGCGGAATGTGCTACCGGACCGTGTTTTTCGGTTGCGTTCCGGGAGTCGGAGAAGCCGACAGATCGGCGACATAACAGGACAGGACACACCTGTGCTGGAGCGCCTCGCTCGGCTACCGTAAAGTTCGTGCTCTCGAACACCAAAATCGAGGTACGACGCAGTCCTCGTCGCCGCCGCACGGTGTCGGCCTACAGGGACGGGGACACCACGGTCGTCCTCGTGCCCGCGACGTTCTCCCGCGCAGAGGAAAAGCGCTGGGTGGGCCGCATGCTGCAACGACTGGAGGCCCGCGAGGGGCGTCGCAACCCCGGCGACGCCGAACTCCACGAGCGCGCGCTGGAACTGGCCCGCCGCTACCTGGACGGCACCGAGCTCCCCGAGAGCGTGCGCTGGGTGGACAACCAGAACTCGCGCTGGGGTTCGTGCACCCCTGAGACCCGCACGATCCGCATCTCCCGCCGCGTCGCCGGAATGCCCTCCTGGGTCGTGGACTACGTCCTCATCCACGAGCTCGCGCACCTGTTCATCCCGCACCACGGCCGGGAGTTCTGGGACCTGGTGCGCCGCTACCCCAAGGCCGAGCGGGCCCGCGGTTACCTGGAGGGCTTCAGCGCCGCCTCCCGCGCCGAGTCCGACGACCCCTTCGGCGCCGAGGACGACGAGGAGGAGCTCGACGCCGCCGAGGTCGCCTTCGAGGAGTAGGACCGCGGCGCCCCGCCCCAGGGGGTTGCCCCTTTTCCGGTGACCGTCACCAGGCACCCGTAGAGCGCACAGCGGTGTCCCGCCCCGGGGGGTGTCCCTTTTCAGGCGGCCTCAGCCAGGCACCCGTAGAGCCCGCACATTCCCCGTCCGCCCCTGGGGGGTGGTCGTGGTGGGTTCTGGCTACAAGGTTCAGTGCTGGGGGCGGGGACCGACTGAGGGCAAGTTCGCCTAGCGAACTTGGCGAAGGAGATCCCTGCACTCCGGTCACTCCAGGTGTCTGGTGGGCGTCACGAAGGCGCTCGGGAGATCGCCGGGGGGAACGCCCACCGGGAGTGACCCCTCAGCCATCTGGAGGCGGGGGTACAAGGTCCAGACCGGCATCAGCCACCAAGCCCCGCACGTGACCGCGCGTCGTAGGGGGTCCGCACGTTGTAGAGCGTCCTTGCGTCAGCAACCACGCACCCGTAGGGCCCGGGCTGGCGCTGGGTGCAGCGGGGTTGACGTAGAGCATCCTTGCGTCAGCAACCAGGCACCCGTAGAGCCCGGTCTGACGCTGACCCCAGCGGGGTCGGCGTAGAGCATCCCTGTGTCGGCAACCAGGCCACCGAGCGCTACGCCACCAACCGCGGCTGAACCGACGCGAACGGCCCCGCCGGAGAGCTCCGGAGGGGCCGTCGTGTGCCATGGGACTGCGGGAACGGGAACGGGGCCAGCGTCCGCGCCAGCCCGCACCCGCGTTCCGCATCAGCGAGCACCCGCGTTCCGCGTCAGGCCGCACCCGCGTTCCGCGTCAGTCCCCACCCGCATTCCGTATCAACGAGCACCCGGATCCGTGCCCAGAGGGCGGGCGGAAGACCGCAACCGCTCGGCCACCGCCCGGGCGGCGGTGCGCACCAGGGAGCGGCACACCTCGTCGGAGGGCTCGGGCAGGTCGTCCACCGGGAACCAGCCCAGGTCGGCCGACTCGTCGGGGTCGCGCACCAGCACCGCGTCCTCGGGGGCGACCGCCGCGTACTGCACGTCCAGGTGGAAGCTGCCGCCCCCGCAGGGCACCGCGTGGCGGTCCAGCCCGACGGGCTCGGGCAGCAGGGTGAGCCCCCGGATGCCCGACTCCTCGGTCGCCTCGCGCAGCGCCGCCGCGCCCAGGGTGGCGTCCTCCGGCTCGCAGTGCCCGCCGGTCTGCAACCAGATCCGGTGGATCCGGTGCAGGGTGAGCACCGCCCGCGAGCCGTCGGCGGAGATGATCGCCGTGCTGGCCGTCACGTGGCCGGGCAGGCAGGAGCGCCACATCCCGTCCCCGTGTGCGTCCAGGTGGTCGAGGTAGGAGCGGCGCAGCTCCTCCTGCCGGGCGTCGGGCGCGGTCCACGCGCCCAGCACCGCCCGGGCGTCCGCGTGCAGCGACACCTACGCGCCCTCTCCCCGGCCTCCACGGCCGTCGTCCTCGTCGCCGTCCCGGTCGGCGCCGGAGGAGTCCTCACCGGACCCGTCCTCAGCCGAGGCGTCCTCGTCGGACCGCCCGTCGCCGGACCGCCCCTCGCCGGACGACCCCTCGTCGGACCGACCTTCACCGGACCGCCCTTCACCGGACGCGTCCTCGCCGGATCGCCCCTCACCGGATCCGTCCTCACCGGAAGCCGAGGTATCCCCGTCCACCCCCGCCCTCCTCTGACCAGGAGCGTCCCCGGTCAGCGAGGAGATGTCGAAGTCGGCGCCGCCGAACTCGTCACCGCCCCCGCGCACGAAGGCCTCCGGGTCGTCCAGGTCGTCGCCGGTGGGCATCAGGTCCGGGTGCTCCCAGACCGCGTCCCGGCCCTCCACACCGCGCGCCTCCTCCAGGGCGGACCACAGGGCGGACGCCTCGCGCAGACGGCGCGGGCGCAGCTCCAGGCCGACCAGGGCGGCGAACGTGTGCTCGGCGGGCCCGCCGGTCGCCCGGCGGCGCCGGGTCGCCTCGGCCAGGGCGTCCGCCTGCGGCAGACGTCCGGACACCGCGGACGAGACCACGGTGGCCACCCAGCCCTCGATCAGCGCCAGGGTGGTCTCCAGCCGGGCCAGCGCGGCCTTCTGCTGCGGGGTGTCCTCGGGCTGGAGCAGCCCCTCGCCCCCGACGCCGCCCAGGACCTCCTGGAGAGCCTCGGGGTTGGTGAGGTCGATCTCACCGAGCCGGTCCTCCAGCCCGCTGATGTCGAAGGACATCCCGTCCGCGTACTCGTTGACCAGCCGGGACACGTGCGAGCGCAGCCACGGCACGTGCGAGTACAGCCGGTGCACGGCGGCCTCGCGGGCGGCCAGGTACAGGCGCACCTCGTCCTCGGGGACCTCCAGGCCCTCGCTGAACCGCGCCACGCCGGAGGGCAGCAGCGCCGCGCGGCCCTCACCGGCCAGGGGCAGCCCGATGTCGGCGGTGCCGACCACCTCGCGGGACAGCTCGCCCACGGCCTGGCCCGCCTGGCGGCCGACCATCATGCTGCCCATCTGCTGGATCATGCCCAGTAGCGGACCGGCCACGGACCGCATCTCCTCGGGCAGGTTCTGCCCCATCGACCGGACGGTCTTGCTGGTCAGCGGGTCGCACAGCTGCACCCACGAGTCCATCGTCCGCTCGATCCACTCCGACCGGCTCCAGGCCTGGGCGGTGTGGACGCCCGACGGCAGGTCGGTAGCCTGGTCGAGCCACAGGTCGGCCAGGCGCAGGGCCTCCTCGACCCTGGCGTAGTCGGACGCCGGAACGCTCGGGTCGCCCTCCTGGGCGACCGTCTGGCGCGCGACGTCCTTGGCCATGTCCCAGTTCACCCCGGACGACGACTTCTGGTCGCCGCCGGGCCCGGGACCGGGTTGGGCCGACATCATGTCGGCGAACTGACGCAGCATGTTGGCCATCTGCTGCGGGTCGCCGAACGGGAAGCCGTCCGGCGTTCCGGATCCTCCTCCGCCCGGGCCGCCGCTGCCGGCACCCGAGCCGGAGTCGCCAGAACGGCGTCCGGACTCGTCATCGGGATCGTTCGGCATGCTGAAACCGAATGGCAGGTCGCTCACAATCAGACCTCAGGCAGGATTAGGTTTGGTCTCCACTGTCACGTTAGCTGGGAGTCGCCCGGAGTGAATACCGAAAGCAGCCAGGTTCGCCCAGAGCACAGCCCCTCCGAGGGAGCGGGCACGGTGGTCGCTGTCACCGGTGCCGCCTCCGGGGTGGGCCGGCTCCTCGTGCAACGCCTGGCCGCGCCAGAAGGTTCCGCACGCCTTCGCGAGGTCGTCGCGATCGACGCCGAACTCGCCGACCTGCGCGGTGTCACCTGGCGCATCGCCGACGTGTGCGACCCCGGACTGGTCTCCCGGCTCGGCGGGGTCGACGTGCTCGTGCACACCGCCGACGACCGCTCCCTGGAGACCCGGCCCGCGCGGCGCCGCGCGCACAACATCCGCGCGGCCCAGACGGTCCTGACCGCCGCGGCGGCCTCGGGGGTGCCCCGCGTCATCCTGGTCACCAGCACCATGGTCTACGGCGCCGCCCCCGACAGCCCCGTGCCCCTGCCGGAGAACGCGGTGCGCGTGTCCGACAACAGCGAGGGGCTCATGGGCGACTTCGCCGAGATCGAGGCCCTCGCCGAGCGCGCCCGCCGGGCCCACCCCAGCCTCGCCGTCACCGTCGTGCGCCCCGCCCCGCTCGTGGGGCCCGGACTCGACACCCTCCTCAGCCGCCACTTCTCCGCCCCGCGCCTGCTCACCGTCAAGGGGCACGAACAGCACTGGCAGTTCTGCCACGAGGACGACCTGGCCAGCGCCCTGGCCTTCTGCGCCCTGCACGGGGTGGACGGGCCCGAGGGCGTGGTCGCCGTCGCCAGCGAGGGCTCCCTCACCCAGGACGAGGTGGAGGCCGTCGCCGGGATGAAGCACTTCGAGGTGCCCGCCAACCTGGCCTTCGGCGCCGTCCGCCGCCTCCACCAGGCCCGGATCACCCCGGCGGCGGAGGGCGAGCTGAAGTTCCTCGTCTACCCGTGCGTGGTCGACTGCGCGGCGCTGCGCGAGGCCGGGTGGAAGCCCGCCCACGACAACGAGTCCGCCCTGGCGGCCCTGCTGGAGTCCCGGAGCGGCAGGCCCGCGCTGGTCGGCCGCAGCCTGGGCCGCAAGGAGGTCACCATCACGGCCGCGGGCGCCGCCGGAGCCGCCGCGGCGGCCATCGGCACCGCCGCCGCCATCCGCCACCTGCGCAAGCGCAAGGGGGTGTGACGCCCGGGGCCCGTGCGCGTGCGGCGCGCGCGTGCGACGGAACGCGCACCCCGTTCCCCACATGGGGGAACGTCCGGTTGGTACGGTCATGTCGTGGAAGAGATCACTCTCGCGTCAGTACGCGACACCCCCCTGTCGGTGGACGAGGTCCTCGCCGCGGTCTCCGACCCGCGCGCGGGCGGCACCGCGGTCTTCGTCGGCACCGTCCGCGACCACGACCACGGCCGTGACGTCGCCCGCCTGGCCTACTCCGCCCACCCGACGGTGGAGGCCCAGCTGCGCGTCGTCATGGAGAAGGTCCTCAGCGACACCTCCGTCCCGGGCCGCCCCGTGGTGCGGATGGCCGCGACGCACCGGGTCGGCCAGCTGGAGATCGGCGACATCGCGGTGGTCGTGGCCGCCGCGGCCGAGCACCGGCAGGAGGCCTTCGAGGCCTGCCGCCGCCTCATCGACGACCTCAAGGCCCAGGTGCCCATCTGGAAGCAGCAGGACTTCGAGGACGGCCGCAGCGAGTGGGTCGGCGCTCCCTGACCGTCCGCGCGGGCCGGACGGGCCGCGAGGAGGGCGGACCCCCGCGGGTCCGGGGGCGGCAATAGGCTGGGGGGCATGCTTCGTCGTGCCATGACCCTCGTTGTCGCGCTCGTCCTCCTCGTCGGGCTCGGGATCGGCAGCCTCTACCTGCCCGTGCCCTACCTGGTCGCCGCGCCGGGCCTGACCGTCAACACGGTCGGGCAGACCGAGCGGGGGCCGGTCATCGAGATCGAGGGCGCCGAGAGCTACGAGCACGAGGGCGCCCTGTCCATGGTGACCGTGCAGTACGCGGGCGGGCCCCAGCACCGCCTCGACTTCCTCACCGTCGTCACCGCCTGGCTCTCGCCCACCCAGGCGGTCCTGCCCGAGGAGCTGCTCTTCCCCGCGGGACGCACGCCCGAGGAGGTCAGCGAGCGCCAGACGGTGCAGATGAACGACTCGCAGACCGACGCCACCGCCGCCGCGCTCACCCAGCTCGGCATGGAGTACGAGGCGGTCCCCGTGGTCAGCGGCACCGTCGAGGGCATGCCCGCGCACGGCGTGGTGGAGGCGGGCGACGCCGTCGTGGCCGTGGACGGCGAGCCGGGGCCCACGCGCCCACGCAGGGCGGCGACCCCGAGGTCCCCGCGGGCAGCGCCGCGGTCGTGGAGATGGTCGGCGACCGCGAGCCCGGCGAGCCGGTCGGGCTCACCCTGGAGCGCGACGGCGAGACCGTCGAGGTGGAGGTCGCCAGCGAGGAGGGCGACTCGGGCGGCGCGGCGATCGGTATGCTCATCGCCGACGAGACCGACTTCCCCGTGGACGTGGAGATCACGATCGGCGACATCGGCGGGCCCAGCGCGGGCATGATGTTCGCGCTCGGGATCATGGACCGGCTCAGCGAGGAGAGCCTCACCGGCGGCGCGGACGTCGCCGGGTCGGGCACCATCACCGCCGACGGTCGGGTCGGCGGGATCAGCGGCATCCCGCAGAAGATGGTCAGCGCCCAGCGCGACGGGGCCGAGTACTTCCTCGTGGCCGCCGACAGCTGCTCCCAGGTCTCCCAGTCGGCCGCCTACGGCGAACTGGAGGTGGTCCGGGTGGAGACCCTGGACGACGCGGTCGGGGCGCTGGAGACCATCCGTACCGGCGAGGGCGAGCTGCCGCGCTGCGAGTAGGGGGTGGCGCTTCCCCGGGCCTGCGCTCCGGTCCGTGCCCGGGCGCCCGGAGCACGGGAGCCCCCGCCCCTGCGCGCGCGCCCTCGACCCTGCGCGCACCCTCGTTCCTCGGGCGTGCTCCGGACCTCCGGAACCCCGTGGGCGCCCTTTCGCGGCCCGCGGGCCCCGGGCCCGGGTCAGCCCTGTCCGGGCTGCTCGTCCAGGTCCAGGTCCAGGGTCAGCGCCAGCGCGGAGGTCAGCGCGGGGATGAGGTCCGCCCCGTTGAGCACCTCCGACTCGCTGTCGTGGCTGCGCATGCGCATCGCGCAGTGCCGCGAGCCGTCGCGCAGCACACCGGCGACCATGCGGATCTCCTCGGTCTCGCGGCCGGAGGAGCCCGGCTCCTCGCCCGGGGCCAGGGTCTCGTCCGTGCCCTTGACCACCAGGCGCTCCATCACCAGCGCGCACCCGGCCACGCCCTCCGGCCACAGGATGCGGCCCAGCGCCTCCTCCAGCGGGACGTCGGCGGGCAGCTGCTCCTGCTCGACGGGGGTCAGCTCGCCGGGGTCCGCGGGGGAGTCGATGCCCAGCAGACCGGCCAGCGCGGGCTCCGCCCGCAGCAGCTCCGCGGTCGGCACCAGGGCGTACAGGCCCAGCGGCCGGTCCCACCCCTGCTCTGCGGCGTGGCGTTCGAGGTCCATGACGGCTTCGCGAATGTTCGACACGTTTCCATAGTGACCGATGCGGGAAGCGCGACGCCCCTGTTTTCGGACAGTAGGGTCGCCACGTGGCCTTCCGGATGCGACTCCGATACAGCAACGATGCAGCCTTGTCACCCGGACGAGGGCCGTTTCGGGAACCCGGCGGCCACCGATTAAGTTTTCAGTAACAGAGCGCCACACGCGCACCGATACGCACCTACCAAGCCAGAACGAGGGGGAGGCGTGAGCTTCCGATCGCCCGGCGCACCACCTGCGCGTATGCCTCGCCGATCAAGGTTGCTCGCGCCAGTCGCGGCGACCGTGGTCGTCATCATCGCGGGGCTGATGCTCGCCGCGAACTTCTGGACCGACTTCAAGTGGTTCGAGTCCGTCGGCTACACCTCGGTCTTCCTGACCGAACTGTGGACCCGCGTGCTGCTGTTCGCCGTCGCCGGCCTGGTGATGGCCGTCATCGTCGGCGCCAGCATCTTCTTCGCCTACCGCTCCCGCCCCGGCATCCGGCCGATGAGCCTGGAGCAGCAGGGCCTGGACCGCTACCGGCAGTCCATCGACCCGCACCGCAAGCTGTTCTTCTGGATCGCGGTGGGAGCCCTCGCGCTGCTGGCCGGAGCCGCGGCCAGCGGTGACTGGCGGTCCTACCTCCAGTTCGTGAACAGCACCGACTTCGGGGTGAACGACCCCGAGTTCGGCATGGACGTGGCCTTCTTCGCGTTCACCTACCCGTTCCTGCGCATCCTGCTCGGCTACCTGTACGCGGCGGTCATCCTGGCGTTCATCGCCGCGGTGATCGTGCACTACCTGTACGGCGGGGTCCGCCTCCAGAACGACTCCGGCCAGCGCGCCACCCCCTCGGCCCGCGTGCACCTGTCGGTGCTGCTGGGCCTGTTCGTGCTGCTGCGCGGCGGTTCCTACTGGCTGGACCGCTACGGCCTGGTCTTCTCCGAGCGCGGCTACACCTTCGGCGCCTCGTACACCGACGTGAACGCGGTCAAGACCGCGCTGCTCATCCTCACGGTCATCTCGGTCATCTGCGCCGTGCTGTTCTTCGCCAACATCTACTTCAAGAACATCATGGTCCCCATGGCCAGCCTCGGACTGCTGGTGCTGTCCGCGGTGCTGGTCGGCGTGGCCTACCCCGAGATCGTCCAGCGCTTCCAGGTCGCGCCCAACGAGCAGCGCCTGGAGAGCCCCTACATCGAGCGCAACATCGAGTACACGCGCGAGGCGTACGGCATCGACGACGCCGAGGTGGAGGCCTACGACGCCACCACCGAGCTCAGCGCGCAGGACCTGGTGGAGGAGTCCCAGGACACCACCGTGCGCCTGGTCGACCCCTCGGTGGTCTCGCAGACCTTCCAGCAGATGCAGCAGGTCCGCGGCTTCTACCAGTTCCCCGAGGTGCTGGAGGTCGACCGCTACCCGGACTCCGAGGGCAACCTGATCGACACGGTCGTGGCCGTCCGCGAGCTGGACGGGCCGCCCGCCGACCAGGACAACTGGCTCAACCGGCACCTGATCTACACCCACGGCTACGGCATGGTCGCCGCCGCGGGCACCCAGATCGACGCCGAGGGCCGTCCGGTCTTCACCGAGTACAACATCCCTCCGCGCGGTGAGCTGAGCGACGTCATCGGCGAGTACCAGCCGCGCGTCTACTACGGCCGCGAGGGCGCCGAGTACGCCATCGTCCAGGCGGAGGAGGAGTACGACTACCCCCTCGACGCAGAGGAGGACACCGGCGACGTCCCGACCCCGGAGGACGCGGTCCAGCCCGAGGTCACCCCGAGCCCGGACGAGGCCCGCGCCCCGGCCGACGCCGACCAGGAGGCCGCGGAGCAGACCGCCGAGGAGGCCCCCGCCGAGGGTGAGGGCCAGGGCGGCGGCGAGGGCGGTGAGGAGGGCAGCGACTCGCAGGCCTACAACCGCTACGACGGCGACGGCGGCGTCCAGCTGGCCAGCTTCTTCGACCGGATCCTGTACGCGATCAAGTACCAGGAACCCAACATCCTGCTCAACAGCGCCATCACCGGCGACTCGCGCATCATCTACGAGCGCGACCCGGTGGAGCGCGTCGAGAAGGTGGCCCCGTACCTGACCACGGACAGCCGCTCCTACCCGGCGATCGTCGACGACCGGATCGTGTGGATCGTGGACGCCTACACCACGTCCGACGGCTACCCGTACGCCAACCGGATCGACTTCACCCAGGCGGTGACCGACACCTTCACCGACGGCTCGGCCCAGCAGGTGGGCGCGCTGCCGGGCAACGAGGTCAACTACATCCGCAACTCGGTGAAGGCCACCGTCGACGCCTACGACGGCACCGTCACCCTGTACGCGTGGGACGAGGAGGACCCGGTCCTCCAGACCTGGATGGACGCCTTCCCCGGGACCGTGGTCAGCAGGGACCAGATGAGCGAGGAGCTCATCGACCACCTGCGCTACCCGGACGACCTGTTCAAGGTGCAGCGCCAGATCATGCGCGAGTACCACGTGACGGACGCCGCGGCCTACTACGGCGGTCAGGACTTCTGGTCGGTCCCCAACGACCCGACCAGCGACACCGAGGTCCCCGAGCCGCCCTACAGGCAGACCATCCAGTACCCGGGCGAGGAGTCCACCTTCTCGCTGACCACCACGTTCGTGCCGCGCGGCCGCGAGAACCTGGCGGCCTTCATGGCGGTGGACAGCGATCCGCGCTCCGAGAACTACGGCCAGCTCAAGCTGTTGGAGCTGCCGCGGAGCACGGTGATCCTCGGCCCCGGGCAGGTGCAGAACGCCTTCGACTCCGACGCCGACGTCCGCGAGGTGCTGCTCCCGCTGGAGCAGTCCAACGCGGAGGTCACGCGGGGCAACCTGCTCACGCTGCCGTTCGCCGGGGGCCTGCTCTACGTCGAGCCGCTGTACGTGCAGGCGGGCGGCGGCGGAGCCGCCTCCTTCCCGCTGCTCCAGCAGGTCATGGTCGGCTTCGGTGACGAGGTGGCCATCGGCAACAGCCTGCCGGACGCGCTCAGCAACCTCTTCGACGGAGAGGGCGCGGCCCCCGAGGAGGGCGCCGAGCAGACTCCCGAGGAGGAGTCCGAGGCCGGCGGCGGCGGAGGCGGCGAGGGCGGTGGGGGCGACCAGGACCTCACCGACTCCCTCAACGAGGCCGTCGAGGCCTGGGAGGAGGCCCAGCAGTCCAATGAGGAGGCCAACGACCGCCTGCGTGAGGCGCTGGAGGACATCCAGCAGCAGCTGGACGAGAACTGATCGCCGCCTTCCGGCGGTGACCGCTCAGTGAGGGGGCGGGGGTCCGAGGACCCCCGCCCCCTCGGCGTTCCCGGGAGGCCGTGTCCGGGGCCTCCGCATCCCCCGGGGAGCCGCGGTGGCGGGGTCCCCGGGGCACCGCGGGAGCAGGGCCCGCGGGGCTCCACGGAGCTCTGCGTCCGGTGCCCACGAGGGCTCCGCGGGCCCGCTGACGCGTCCCGGTCCGCCGATTTGGGTTTTTGTTCAGGGCGCGCTACTGTGTAGACACAACGACGCGGGGTGGAGCAGTTCGGTAGCTCGCTGGGCTCATAACCCAGAGGTCGCAGGTTCAAATCCTGTCCCCGCTACCAGACCCGGACCCGGGAGAAATCCCGGGTCCGTCGGTTTTCCTTTCCCCTCCTTTTCGGAGGAGAAGGGAAGCGGGCGCCCTCCAGGGGGAGTCCGGGTGGTCGGACCAGGGTGCAAGCGCTGGTAGGATTGCCGAAGGCGGTCGGGAAACCGACTACCGCAAGGTGGGATCTCCACCGGTTTTCTCCAGGGAAACTCAGGGAAAACCGATTTGCCACCAGGGTCTAAACCCCCTAAAATAGAGATCACGACGCGGGGTGGAGCAGTTCGGTAGCTCGCTGGGCTCATAACCCAGAGGTCGCAGGTTCAAATCCTGTCCCCGCTACCAGCAAAACGCCGGGCGCATTTCGCGCCCGGCGTTTTTCGTGCGCCCGCACGCCGGTGCGCCGCCCGGGAGACCGGGCGGCGCGCGCTCAGCGGGTGCGGCCCTCCACCAGCTCGACCACGCGGTCGGCCCGATCGGCCACCTTGGGGTCGTGGGTCACCACGACCACCGCGGCGTCGCGGATCCGGGCCTGCTCCAGCAACTGGTCCATGATCATGGTGCTGCTGGCGGCGTCCAGGGCGCCCGTGGGCTCGTCGGCGAGGATCAGGGCGGGTTCCCGGCTCAGCGCCCGCGCCAGGGCCACACGCTGCTGCTCACCGCCGGAGAGCTGGTGCGGCTGCGAGTGCAGCCGGTGCCCCAGCCCCACGGCCTCCAGCAGCTCGCGGGCCCGCGCCCGGCGGCGCAGCAGCGGCACGCCGCCGAGCACCATCGGCACGCCGACGTTGGCCAGGGCGGTCCGCCGCTCCAGCAGGTGGAACTGCTGGAACACGAAGCCGACCCCCTCGCCGCGCAGGCGCGACCTCGGCCCCTCGCCCAGGCGTGTGGTGTCCAAGCCGTCGAACGTGTACGTGCCGCCGCTGGGCCGGTCGAGCAGGCCCAGCACGTTGAGCAGGGTGGACTTGCCCGAGCCGGACTGGCCGACGATCGCCACCACCTCCCCCCGCCCCACCCGGAACGTGCAGTCGTGCAGCACGTCGATCCGGGTCCCCGACACCGTGAAGTGCCGGGTCATCCCCTCCACGTCCAGCAGGGGCGCCGGACGGGAGCGGCGCGGCGCGGCCTCGGGGGCCGGTGCGTCGACGGACATCTAGCCCTCACCCTCCTCGGCGAGCTCGTCCTCGGAGCCGTACGCGCCGGGCACGTCGAACCGGGGGTCGAGCGGGATCGGGTCCAGGACCCTCTCGCCGACGCTCAGCCCCTCGGTGACCTCGACGGACGATCCGTCGGAGACGCCCAGCTCCACCTCGCGGGTCTCCTCGGCGCCGTCCTCGCCCACTACCACGACCTCGCCCGACCCGGCGGTGCCGCGCACCGAGGTCACGGGGACCACGAGCGCGTTCGCGGCCGCGCCGGTGCTGACCGACAGCTGTCCCTGGACGCCCTCGAAGACCTCCAGGTCGGCGGGCACGCGGCAGGCCAGTTCGGCCCCGCCGCCACCGCCCTCGGCGTTCTCATCGCCCCCGTCCTCGGGGACGGTGCCGCCGCCCTCGGCCGTGCCCAGGGACAGGAACCCGCACGCGGCCGCGGGCGGCCCCTGGTCGATCTGGAGCAGGATGTCCTCGGGGTCCTCGTAGAACCGGTAGAGGTCGTTGGGCGGGATCGACGCGACGGCGCGGAACTCCTCGGGGGCGACCGTGGCCACCACCGCGCCGGGCTCCAGCACGTCGCCGACCAGGACGTCCTCCAGTCCCGACACCGTTCCGGCGGCGGGCGCGTACAGGGTGACCTCCTCGGTCGCGGGGGCGTCGGGGACCTGCCCGTCCTCCCCGATGACGGGCGCGCCCCCGGCGGCGGGCACCCTCACGTTGACGACCGGGGCGCCTTGGCCGACCTCGGCGCCCTCGCTCACCCACAGGTGGGAGACCGTGCCCCCGTTGCGGGCCTCGACCGTCTCGCCGGGCTCGGCCCGGACGACGGCGTCCAGCACCAGCACGGAGCTGACCTCGCCCATCACCACCTCGACCGGGGCCCCGCCCACGTCCAGGGCGGCCCGCTGCATGCCCGCGTCCTCTCCGGCGCCCGGGCCGCCCAGACGGGACACCAGGAGGTAGCCGGCGCCGGCCAGTCCTCCCACGAGGACCAGGACCGCGCCGATGATGATCCACTTCTTCACGTGATGTCTCCTATTCCCGGAGTCCGGCGACCACGGACGCGCGCAGCGCCCGCATCGCGGGGATGATCCCGGCCAGCATCCCGACGAGGGCGGCGCTGCCCAGGCCGACGAGCACCCCGGACGCGGGGACGTCCAGGGGGACGTCGGCGGGCAGCGACACGAGGCTCTCCAGCACCGCGCCGCCCGCGGCCAGCAGGGCCCAGCAGGCGGCGAGCGCGATGAGCCCGGCCACCAGGGACACCACGACCGACTCCATGACCACGGCCACGAACAGGGTGAACCGGCTCGCGCCCAGGGCGCGGTAGGTGGCCAGTTCGCGGCGGCGCTCGCGCACGGTGACCAGCCCCACGTTGAGCACGCCCAGCAGGCCGGTGGTGAGGGTGACGGCGGCGATGCCGGTCAGGCCCCAGGACATGTAGGTGATGACCTGGCCGACCTCCTCGGCGTAGTCCGTGCGGTAGGCCATGACGGCGTCCCGCTCCTCCACGCCCCAGCGCCAGGACACCGAGGCCAGGCGGTCGGCGAAGACCTCGCCCCAGGGGTCCTGCGCCGCCGGGTCGCGCGGGTCGATGCGCACCTGGTAGGTGGTCATGTCGCCCATGAGGAACGGGTCGGCCGGTTCCTCCTCCTGCTCCTGCGCGCCGGTGGAGGTCCCGAAGAGCAGTTCCTCGGAGGAGGGGGCGCGCAGCAGGTAGGCGCTGTACCAGCCCATGTCCAGCGCGGAGCCCTCCAGGACGCCGACGACGCGCACGTCCGTCCAGCGGTCGGTGCCGACCTGGACGCGGGTGAGGTCGCCCAGCGCTTCGGCGAGCTGCTCGTTGACGACCATGACCGGGGCCAGCGACCCGGTGTCGGCCTCGGTGAACCAGCGGCCCTCGGCCAGGTTCATCCGCCGGATGTCGCCCAGGGCGGGGTCCACGCCGAGGAACTCCACGTCGGGCAGGACCGGGCCGCCGGCGCGGATCGCCGGGGCCTCGGAGGGCCGGTGGTAGAGCGAGATGTCCTGGCCGCCCGCCCGGAGCAGGTCCTCCTCGAAGGCGGCGCGGTCGGTGACCCGGCCGTGCACGGTGACCTCCAGGGTCGCCGGGCGGCCCGCGTTGGCCTCGCTGTAGGCGGTGGCGAAGCGCTGGCCGAAGTCGCTGGCGCTGACCACGAGGATCAGCGCGCCGACACCGACGACGATGCCCGCGCAGGACAGGATGGTCCGGGCCACGTTGGCCCGTGAACCCGCGAAGGCCAGCACGATCCCGGCTGTGAGGGAACGCAGCATTCGGCCCCTTCCCGTGATGTCTGTGAGATCCGGACGCCGCGACGGCGGCGGCGGGATACCCGCGGGGGTGGCGGGGTTTCACCAGACTCATCGTGGAGGGAGGCGGTTTCGGTTCAGCCCGGACGAAGGAATTCCGGGCCGCCGTTTCGGGCCGTGCGCGGAGGAGGGGGCGGACGGAAGCGCGGCGGGGCCGGGGCCTCAGGCCGCCTCGAAGCCGTCGCAGCTGAGCGGCGCCCCGGAGCCGGTGTCCGACCAGACCACCGTGTGCACTCCGGCGGAGGGGGCGTCCTCCGCACCTTCGAAGTCGTCGGGGTAGCGCACGCGGGTCCACTCGCCGGGCGCGACCACCGCCTCGGTGGCGGCGGTGCCGCCGCGGGGTCCGACGACGGAGACGGTCACCGAGGCGGTGTCCGCGCCCTCCGGCGCCAGGACGCCCAGTTCGACGGGGCCGTCCGCGGCCGCGCGCGGCACCTCGGTGCGCCAGGGGCGGGCGGTCCGGCTGTCCACGGCGGGCACGCACAGGTACCTGGAGGGGTCGAACGCGGTGTCGGGGACGCCCAGGCCGGGGCCCTCACCCCGGACGGAGGAGCGCACGGTGTCGGCGATCATCTCGCGCAGCTGTTCGGGGCTGTGCCCGTGGCCGCCGCCGCAGGCGGTGGCCAGCAGGACCGCGGCCGCGCACAGGGCGGCCCGCAGGGGTGTCGTGGTCAGCACACCACCGCACGTTACTACGCACGGTGTCCGTGTGCGTACTCGCTGTCGCTCTCGGGGGTGGGGTCAGACGCGGTACAGCGGGGTGGGGCCGCCGTTGAGCCAGGTCAGCACCTGGTCGTGGACCGCGCCGTTGGTGCACACCAGGGGGCCGCCGTCCTCGAAGCCCTCGCCGCGCAGGTCGGTGGCCCGTCCGCCCGCCTCCTCCAGGATGACGGGCAGCGGCGCGGCGTCCCACAGCGACAGCTCGGGCTCGGCGGACACGTCCACGACGCCCTCGGCGACCATCACGTGCGACCAGAAGTCGCCGTAGGCGCGGGTGCGCCAGACCGAGCGGGTCAGGCCGAGGAAGGAGTCGAGGCGGCCCTGCTGCTCCCAGCCGGTCAGCGAGGCGAAGCTCAGCGAGGCGTCCGACAGCTCCGACACCTTGGACACGTGGCAGCGCGAGGCCTTGGACAGGCTGCGGCCCTGCCAGGCGCCGCCGCCCCGGGAGGCCCACCAGCGGCGGTACAGCGCCGGGGCCGAGACCACGCCCACCACGGGACGGTCCCCCTCCAGCAGGGCGATCAGGGTCGCCCACACCGGGACACCGCGGACGTAGTTCGCGGTGCCGTCGATGGGGTCGATGACCCACACCCGGTTGCTGTTGCCCGTCTTGCCGTACTCCTCGCCCACCACGGCGTCGCGGGGCCGGGCGCGGGAGAGCACGCCGCGGAGCGTCTCCTCCACCATCCGGTCGGCATCGGTGACGTGGGTGAGGTCGGGTTTGGTGTCGACGACGAGGTCAAGCGCCCGGAAGCGCTTGAGCGCGATGTCGTCGGCAGCGTCGGCGAGCACGTGGGCCAGCCGCAGATCATCGTCAAAGGACATCATGACCGGTAACGCTACCGTTCCTGAACAGTGATCAGAAGTGACCCCTGGGGGTCACGCTGGCACTGCACCCATCCCGAACGGTTCTGGATGGGCTGGGTCGCCGCGTTCCTGCCGCGTCCGGCCACGCGCATCGCGTGCACGCTCCGTGACGGGTGGGCGGTTTCCCTCACACCCAGGACTACCCGGTGCGGCCTGGGCGGTCCGATGCCCCGCACCATCACTCCGGTGGTGTGGGGGCGGTGCCGTCCGTCGCCGGACCGGGTGGCCCTGGGCGCGCCGCCCGACCGCGATGCTGGCAGCATCGTGCCGGGAGACCTTCCTACGTGTGGTGGACAGGGGTTGTTGCCAGTGCTGGGCACCCCACCGGGAGGTGTACGCCGGATCCACGGCGATCACCGACACCCCCAGGGTGTGAGCCATCGACACCAACCGGGACCGCAGCCGAGCGGTGGGAAAACCACTGATCAACTGCCGGAAGCGTTTCCGACGGCCGTGCTTCTCCCGAGACTTCTCGCGGGCGAAGTCCAGGTCCTCCACCGCGATGGCCCGCACACCGCTTGCGGTGGCCCAGCGCAGCAGTCGGGACAGGGCATGGCGCACTTGCGCGTCCCGGTGCTGGGAGTTCCCGGACAACTCGAAGGCGAACCGGCGCGGGTCCCCGACCGGGTTGCCGTGGGTGTCGAGTCGCCAGGCGGCCAGGTGGTCGGCGTTGGCGTCCACCCCGACCACCCCGTGGGCCAGTGCCGCCTCCCACGGCACCTGCGGGACAGGGGCGGGGGTCCAGGACGCGCTCACGTACCACCGGCCTCGGCCGGTGTCGTGGTGGATGCGGTAGGCCACCGCCCCGTCGGCCTCGACCCGGTCGGCCCACGCGGTGCCCCGATGGGCGAAGGCCACCCGGCCCGAGAGCACGTACCGACCATGCGCGGCGTTGGCCAGATGCGCCAGCGGAGCGGGCAGCCGGATGCTGACCTGCCCCTCGGGGGTGATGCGGAGGGTTTCGTTGCCGTGGCGTTTGCCGGACTCACCCTCAGCGGACAGGAAGAAGCGGGCGGCCTCCCACCGGGCCCGCCACCCGGTCTCGGTCAGCTGTGCCCGGTCCAGGCGGTGGCGGGTGTTCAACAACCGCTTGCCACCACGCACCACCCGGACTCGCCCCGCCTCCCAGGCGGCCACCGCCACCGCATGGCGACGCTCCAGGGCGGCCAGGCGTCGGGACTTGGCGTGCCACTCCCTCCGACAGGAGTACCCACCCGGGACGCCCTGGATGCCCTTGGCCCCGAGTGGTTGGGAGAGCCGGTGGCGCAGGGTGTCGATCCCGGCTTGGAGGCGGTGGAGGTGGGCGAGTTGGCTGCGGCGGGCCAGCGCCCACTGCTCATTGGAGGCCTTGGTCAGGGCTCCGGCCCACCGCGACGACGAGACAGGGGTCAACTCCCGTTTGCGGGCCGCCCAGGAGTCCTTGCCGTGGCCGGTGCCATCCACACACCGGGCGGCCAGGTCTGTGGAGGCGAGCGAGCCCAGGTGCGCGCCCACGGCCCGCAGCACCGCCTCATCCTCAGGGGTGAGGCCCTTGAGCCGGTCACGCACGCTCACCCCGGTCGGCGCGGGGACCAGGAACGGATCAGCGATCGACCGCAACCGCCGTATGCCGGTACCCGCCATCTCCCCTCACCTCCCGACCCTGCCGGTTTCGTCACTGTGTTCGATACGACCGTAGCCAGGACCGGGGGCGTCTGTCCGGAGAATCAGCGAACTCCTCGGACGGAATTTCACCGGCGGGCCGTCCACCGGGGTGGGGGCATACAGCCACACACCGCCTTCCGGCGGCAGCACAGGATCACTCCTGTGCCCTCGTGTGCGTTCGAGTCGGTTCCCGATCCAACAGCCAACAATCCTCACGGGCACGAACATGGCCAAAGGGGCGCACGCGCGTGACCAGAGTGTTAGTTCCCCGCCGCCCGGTCGGCGGGAACGGCGGCCCGGTGGGGAGCGTCAGGGGTGTCGTCCGCGGCGGCGGATGCGAGGATGGGGACATGGACACCGCGAACCGACAGGGGCGCGCCGAGGGCACCTCGGCGCGGGAGCGCTTGTTGGACGCCGCCTACGCCGAGGTCGTCTCGGGCGGGTGGTCCGACCGGCGCATGGTGGACATCGCGGCGGTCGCCCGGGTGTCGCGCCAGACCCTGTACAACGTGTTCGGCAGCAAGGAGGGCCTGCTCCAGGCCGTCGTGGTACGCGAGGTCAACGCGCTGCTCGACCGGGTGGTGCGCCTCCTGGAGGAGGAGGGCGAGGACCCGCCGCACGCGGTGAGCCGGGCCACGCGCCTGGTGCTGCTGTCCGCCCGCGACAACCCGCTGCTGCGCGCGGTGGTGACCGGGGACCACGGGCTCCTGCCGGTGCTCACCACGCGCGCCGAGCCCCTGCTGGACGTCCTGGGCGAGCGCATCACCGCCCTGCTGGGGGAGCGCTATCCGGAGCTGGCCGACTCCGCCGCCGAGGTCGCGGCCGACGTCGCCCTGCGCCTGACGGTGTCCTACTCGCTGCAGCCCATCGACCCCGACGAGGCCGCGCGCAGGGTCGAGACGGTCGTGCACGGGATGCTGATGGTCGGCCGCTGAGAGGGGTGGCGGCGTGGTGGAGGGTCCGCTGACGGAGAGCGAGCGCCGGGAGGTGCTGCGCGCCTGCATGGCCGACGGGCGGATCACCGCGATCCCGGTCCGCCGCGCCGCCCGGCTGATCCTGCTCGACCAGGTGGCCCGGGCCTTCGAACCGGGGGTGCGCTACAGCGAGGCCGAGGTCAACGCGGTCCTGAGCGGGTTCAGTGCGAACGTGGCGGTGCTGCGCCGCGGCCTGGTCGACGAGGGGTTCATGGAGCGCGACCGCACCCGATACTGGCGCTGTGGCGGAACCGTGGAGGTCTAGACCCCTCCGGCGGCCCCGTGAGCGTCCCCCGGGCCGCCGTGGCGGCCCGGGAGAAGGCGGTCCGGCCGTGTTCAGCGGCGAGGCACGGCCAGCAGGTCCACCATCCCCGTGCCGTCCTCGTCGCCGTGGCCCTGGGCGAGGCGGCGCTCCATCAGCTCCGTGTACGGTGCCAGGAGCTCGGTGCTCACCCCCTGCTCCTCGGCGGTGCGCAAGAGGGTCCGGCTGCCCCGTACCTGCATGGCGAGGTTGGAGACGACGCCCGTGGTGTAGTCGCTACTCTCCAGTTGCTCCGCGGTGGTGTGGACGCCGACGGTCATCGCGCTCAGCCAGCCCGAGAGCAGGGACGCGAACTCCTTCAGGGGCACGTCCTCGTCGCGGACCAGGGCGAAGGCGTGCGAGACCCCGGCGAACATGCCGCTCATCGCGCTGAGCAGGGCCACGTCGTGCAGGTCGGCCAGTCCGGCGTCCTCACCGACGAACACGGTCCCGGTCACGGTGGACAGGGCTGCCTCGTGCTCGGCGAAGGCCTCACGGGAACCGCTGTAGAACACGTACCCGCCCGAGTCGGGGACGCCGACCATCGGCGGGATGGCCATGACGCCGCCGCTGACGAAGCGGGCGCCGCGCCCGCGCGCCCACTCCGCGCGGGCCCGGGCCTGGCCCGGTGTTCCGGTGGTGAGGTTGAACAGGTCCCGGCCCGCCAGGTCGGCGTCGGCCAGCACCGTGCCGACGGAGTCGTCGTCGAGCAGGCAGGTCACCACCAGGCGAGCGGAGGCGACCGCCTCGGTCGCCGTCGCGGCGACGTCGGCGCCCTCCCGGGCCAGCGGCTCGGCTCGGGACGGGGTCCGGTTCCAGACGGTCAGCGGATACCCGGCGGCGAGCCAGGCGTGGGCGAGGGCGGTGCCCATGTCCCCGAGCCCGAGCAGGCGACGCGGGGCTTGTCGGTGTCGTGTGCGTTCATGTGCACTAGGCTCGTCGCCCGTCGGAGCCCCGACAAGTACGCACTTCGAAGTGCGTGCGCACTCCGGGGTAAGCGTGCAGGCGGGGAGGAGGGGCGATGGCCGTCGTACGGAGGCCCGGCGCGTACCACTGCGGTATCGACGCGGCGATGGACGTTATCGGAGGCAGGTGGAAGGTGCTCGTCCTGTGGGCGCTGGAGGAGGAGCCGCGCCGCTTCGGTGAGCTGCGCCGGATGCTCGACGGCGTCACCGAGAAGGTCCTGGCCTCCCACCTGCGCGAGCTGGAGCAGGACGGGATCGTGCGCCGACGGGACTTCGGCGAGGTCCCGCCCCGGGTCGAGTACTCGCTCACCCCGCTGGGGAAGTCCCTGAACGAGGCCCTGGTCCCGCTGGGGGCCTGGGGCCACGCGCACGTCCTGGCATCGGACCGGCCGGTGCCCGAGGAGTCCAGGACGGCCCCCCTGACGCCCTCTACCCGTCCCGGTCGGCCGTGTGCCCGCCCGCGCCGCCTCGACGCCTGAGGAGCCGCGCGAAGACGGCCAGCTGCCACACGAGAGTGATGAGGGCGAGCCCGAGGAGCACACAGGCGAGGACCGTCAGGTCCGGTCCGCCGCGCCCCTCCCACATCTGCAGGAGCACCGCCGACGCGGCGAGGAGCGCGCCAGCGCCGCCCGCACCGGCCACCGTGGTCACGCGTCTGTCGTCGTCCTCCATGGGAACGCCTCCTGGGGGTGGAGCCGGTCAGGAACCCGTCTCGTCGGCGTCTCTCGCGTCCCTGGTGTCCCTGGTGTCCTCGGCGTCTCCGGTGTCCCCCTCGCGGCTGGTGAGCAGGCGGCGCAGGGAGGCCACGCGGTCCGGGTCGAGCTCTCCGCGCTCCAGCGCGGCCTGGATCGCGCAGCCGGGGGCGTCAGGCTGGTGGGAGCACCCCGCGGGGCAGTCCTCGGCGGCCTCGGCCAGGTCCGCGAAGCCCTCGACGATGTCCTCGGGCTCGATGTGGGCCAGGCCGAAGCTGCGCACGCCCGGGGTGTCGATCAGCCAGCCGCCCTCGAAGGGCAGCGCGGCGGCGGACGTGGAGGTGTGGCGGCCGCGCCCGGTGACGGCGTTGACGTGGCCCACGGCCCGGTCGGTGCCGGGGACGAGCCGGTTGACCAGGGTGGACTTGCCCACGCCGGAGGAGCCCACGAGCACGGTGGTGCGGTCGGCCAGGCGGGCGCGCAGGCCGTCCAGACCGCTCTCGGGGTCGAGCACCTCGTAGGGCACGCCCAGGGGCGCGTACACCCGCACCAGCTCGTCCGGGGCGGCCAGGTCGGCCTTGGTCAGGCACAGCAGGGGGGCGAGCCCGGCGTCGTAGGCGGCGACCAGGCAGCGGTCCACGAAGCGCGGCTGCGGCGCGGGGTCGGCCAGGGCGCAGACGATCGCCAGCTGGTCGGCGTTGGCCACGATCACCCGCTCGACGGGGTCGGTGTCGTCGGCCGTGCGTCTGAGCACGGACGCCCGCTCCCTGACCCGCACGACGCGGGCCAGGGTGTCGGGTCTGCCGGACAGGTCGCCGACCACGTCGACGCGGTCGCCGACCACGATCGAGCCGCGGCCGAGCTCACGGGCCTTCATCGCCACGACGGGGACGCCGTTCACCAGGCAGCGGTAGCGGCCCCGGTCCACGGCGGTGACCAGGCCCTCCACGGCGTTCTCGTGCTTGGGGCGGTTACGGGTGCGGGGGCGCGAACCGCCCCGGGCGCGCACGCGGATGTCGTCCTCGTCCAGGTGGCGTCCCCCGCCCCGCGTGCGGCTCATGCCAGGGCCTCCGCCCACAGGCCCGGGAAGTCGGGCAGGGTCTTGCGCGTGGTGGCGATGTTCTCCACCTCCACACCGGGCACCGCGAGCCCGATCACCGCTCCGGAGGTGGCCATCCGGTGGTCGTCGTAGGAGTGGAACACCCCGCCGCGCATCGGGCGCGGGTTGATGACCAGCCCGTCGGGCAGCTCCTCGGCGTCGCCGCCCAGCCGGTTGATCTCGGCGGCCAGCGCGGCGATGCGGTCGGTCTCGTGGCGGCGCAGGTGCGCGATGCCGGTCAGCCGGGAGGGGGACGTGGCGAGCGCGGCCACGGCGGCGACGGTGGGCGTGAGTTCGCCCACGTCGCGCAGGTCGGCGTCGATGCCCAGGATCCGGCCGGTGCCGCGCAGGGTGAGCAGCCCCCCGGGCGAGCGGGAGACCTCACCGCCCATCCGGGTGAACAGCGAACGCAGTTCGTCGCCGGGCTGGGTGGTGTGCTCCGGCCAGCCCTCGACCGTCACCTCGCCCCCGGTGACCAGGGCGGCGGCCAGGAAGGGCGCGGCGTTGGACAGGTCGGGCTCCACGGTGATGTCGGAGACCTTGACCGGTCCGGGCTCGACCCTCCAGGAGTCGTCGCCGGTGGTCACGGTGACCCCGGCCGCGCGCAGCATCTCCACGGTCATGTCCAGGTGCGGCTGGGAGGGCACGGGGGGCCCGGAGTGGCGCACGTGCACGCCCTCGGTGAAGCGGGCGCCGCTCAGCAGCAGGGCCGACACGAACTGGGAGGAGCCGGACGCGTCGAGCGTCACCTCGCCGCCGCGCACGGCGCCGGTTCCGTGCACGGCCATCGGCAGCGCGCCGCGGCCGCCGTCGTCGATGTCGGCGCCCAGGGCGCGCAGGGCGGCCAGCAGCTCGCCCACGGGCCGCTCGCGGGCACGGGGGTCGCCGTCGAACTCCACGGTGCCCGAGGCCAGGGCCGCCACCGGCGGCACGAACCGCATCACCGTGCCCGCGTTGCCGACGTCGACGGTGGCCGGGCCGCGCAGCGGCGCGGGGGTGACCGCCATGTCCGCCCCCTCCGTGGCGATCCCCACACCCAGGGCGCGCAGGGAGCCCGCCATCAGCTCGCTGTCCCGGCTGACCAGCGGACGGCGCACCAGGCACGGCGTCTCCGACAGGGCGGCCAGGACCAGCGCGCGGTTGGTCATCGACTTGGACCCCGGCAGCGACAGCCGGGCGCGCACCGGCCGCTCGGCCGTGGGCGCGGGCCAGTGCCCGCCGGGGGTCCCGGCGGAGCGCGGGGACGGGGCTGTGTCGGGGTTCTGGCCGGGCTGGACGGGCTGCGAGGACGCGGACTCAGGCATGACACAAGGTTATCGGGATCGGCGCGGCCGCAGGCGAACGCCTTCCCGCCTGTGGACAACCCGTCGGACGGGAGCGGCGCCCGCTTCGGCCGTGGTTCCGGCGGCACGTCCGGCAGCCCTTTCGGAGGCCGGTCCGGCGCCCGCTCCGGCCGCGGTTCCGCAGGCCGGTCCGGTGCCCGCTTCGGCGGCACGTCCGGCGGTTGGCCCGGCGGCGCGTCCGCCACGGGCCCGGAGCGGCCGGACGGCCCGGGACGGACGTATCCTTGTCAGGCCATGGTGTATCTGGATCACGCTGCCACGACCGACGTGCGCCCCGAGGTCGCCGCCGACGTCGCGGCCGAGCTCGGCGCCCTCGGGAACCCCTCCTCCCTGCACGGCCACGGGCGCGCCGCGCGCCGCACGGTGGAGGAGGCGCGCGAGCGCCTGGCCGGGGCGCTCGGCTCGACCCCGCACGAGGTGGTCTTCACCGGGGGCGGCACCGAGTCGGACAACATCGCCGTCAAGGGCCTGTACTGGGCGCGCAACACGCCCGACGCCCGCAGGCCCAGGATCCTCACCAGTGCCGTCGAGCACCACGCCGCCCTCGACCCCGCGCACTGGATGGCCGAGCACCAGGGCGCGGTGCACGAGAAGGTCCCCGTGGACGCGCTGGGCCGGGTGGACCCCGAGGCCCTGCGGGAGACGATCGAGGGCGGCTCCGGGCCCGAGGCGGTCGCGCTCGTGTCGGTCATGTGGGCCAACAACGAGGTGGGCACGGTGCAGCCGGTCCCGGAGCTGGCCGCCGTCGCCGCCGAGTACGGCATCCCCTTCCACACCGACGCCGTCCAGGCCGTGGGCGCGGAACCGGTCGACTTCGCCGCGAGCGGGGTGAGCGCGCTGACGGTCAGCGGCCACAAGCTCGGCGGCACGGTGGGCGCGGGCGCGCTGCTGGTCGCGCGCGGCCTGACCCCGGTGCCGGTCCTGCACGGCGGCGGTCAGGAACGCGACATCCGCTCGGGCACCCTGTCCCCGCCGCTGCTGCGCGGGCTGGCCACGGCCGTCCACCTGGCGGTCGCCGAACGCGAGGAGCACGCCAAGCACCTGACGGCCCTGCGCGACGAACTGGAGGAGGGGGTCCGCGCCGCGGTCCCCGACGCGGTCGTCAACGGCGACCCCGCGCGCAGGCTGCCGGGGATCTCGCACATCTCCTTCCCCGGCTGCGAGGGGGACGCGCTGCTCATGCTCCTGGACGCCAAGGGCATCTCCTGCTCGACCGGTTCGGCCTGCTCGGCGGGGGTGGCCCAGCCCAGCCACGTGCTGATGGAGATGGGCGCCGACGCCGGGACCGCGCTGAGCAGCCTGCGACTGTCGCTGGGCCGCACCTCCACCCGGGAGGACGTGGCGGCGCTGGCGCGGGCCATCGGACCGGCCGTGGAGCGGGCCAGGGCCGCGCGCGCCAGGCGCCGCTAGAGGGACGCGGCGGCCCCGGACACGGGGTCGGCTACTCCGCGCGGTGCACGGTGACGGACTCGATGGTCACGTCCTGCGTCGGGCGGTCGTTCATGTCGGTCTCCGCGTTGGCGATGCCGTTCACCACCTCCATGGAGGCCTCGTCCGCGACGTGCCCGAAGATCGTGTGCAGGCCGTTCAGGTGCGGGGTGGCCTCGACGGTGATGAAGAACTGCGAGCCGTTGGTGTCCGGGCCGCGGTTGGCCATGGCCAGCACGCCCGGCTCGGAGAACTCCCGGCCGGAGTCGAACTCGTCCTCGAAGGTGTAGCCCGGGCCGCCCTGGCCGGTGCCCTGCGGGTCGCCGCCCTGGATCATGAACCCGTCGATCACCCGGTGGAACACGGTGCCGTCGTAGAACGCGGCCTCGCCCGTCGCCGGGTTGGGCACGCCCTCGCCCTCGGCGAGGCCCACGAAGTTGGACACCGTGACGGGCGCCTCCTCGGGGAACAGTTCCAGTTCGATGTCGCCCTCGCTGGTGTGCAGCGTGGCGCCCTCGACTCCGGTGACGTCCACCTCGGCGGGGCTGCCGGTCTGCTCGGAGGCGGTCTCCTCCGGCGCGCCGCCGCCCTCCGAGCCGCCCTGGTCGGCCGGGGCTGCGGCGCCGTTGGCGCAGGCGGAGGTGGCGAGCAGGGCGGTGCAGGCCAGGAGGGCTGTCGCCGGGAGGGGCAGAAGCTTCATCGGTTCACTTCCGGGAATGAGGATCGCGGCTGGGCGGCACACAGGCTACTCGGCCGGGGGAAGTGCCCTCGTCAGCGGGTTGGCTTTCCGTCATGGCGCGACCACGGTCCGCCCCCGCGGCGGCGGTCCGATCCCGTGACCACGGTCCGCCCCCGCGGCCGCCGCCTCGCCCCGATGACTTGTCACGGATCGCCGTACCCGTCCGGTCGCTTGACCGGCGACCCCGGCACGGGAGAGGGTCGGAAGAGGACGGGGCGGGGCACCGGCGGTGTGCCGGAAGCGAGGCCCCGCCGGGCGCTGGAGGGAGGGAAGTGGATTGAACACCGCACTGCCGTCCGCGATGTGGCTCCCCTTCGCCGCGAGGGTACTGCGTGCGCGCTCCGACAGGGGGCTCTCACGCGCCGAACTCGCCGCGACGGTGGGGGTGACCGACGACAAGCTCCGTGAGGTGGAGAACGCGCACTGCCGACCGGCCCGCTCGCTGGTCGAACGGGTGGACAACGCCCTGGGCGCCGAGCACCAGCTCGTGGACGCCTGGGCGATCACCCTCCAGGCCGAGGCCTTCCCCAACGAGTTCGGTGACCAGCGCGAACTGGGCGTCCACGCCACCCACCTGTGGGAGCACCAGCCCATGGCGGTCCCGGCGTTCCTGCGCACCCGCGAGTACTCGCGCGCGGTGCTGCGCCCGCGCCATCCCGACCTGTCCCCGGACGAGGTCGAGGCGATGGTGGAGGAGGAGATGGCCCACCGGGCCGCGATGACCGGAACGGAGGGGCCCGTACTGCGGGTGGTCCTCAACGAGTCGGCCCTCCAGCGCCCGCAGGGCGGCGCCGCCGTCCTCAACGCCCAGCGCGACTTCCTCGCCGACCTGATCGAGGCGGGCATCGTCACCATGGGCGTGATCCCCGAGCAGACCCCGAACCACCCCGGCCTGGGCGGCGCCTTCCGGCTGATGGAGTTCGCCGACCGCCCCAGCATGGTCTACGCGTTCGCGGCCGAGGGCGGGGACCTGACCGCCGAACCCGAGCAGGTGGGCCGCTGCACCACGGTGCGCGACGCCATCGAGGCCGCGACCGCGGAACTCACGCCGGGGTCCGAGCTGCTCACCGCCCGCTGGCCGGCGGGGTAGCGGGCCGCCCGCCGAAACCCCGCAGGGCTTGGGGATACGCCCCGTGATGGGCTAGGTTGCCCGCCATGGATATCGCGATCACATCCGGATACGTCGTCCCCGTCGACGGAGACCCCATCGACGGGGGCACCGTCCTCATCTCCGACGGCCGGATCGCCGCCGTCGGCGCCGACGTCACGGTCCCCGAGGGGGCCACCGTCGTCGACGCCTCCGGCAAGTGGGTGCTCCCCGGCTTCGTGGAGGCCCACGGCCACATCGGCATCGACGAGGAGGGCGTCGGCTGGGCCGGTGACGACACCAACGAGATGACCGACCCCAACGGCGCCCGCATGCGCGCGCTGGACGCCATCAACCCCGCCGACCGCGGCTTCGCCGACGCCCTGTCCGGAGGCGTCACCAGCTCGGTCGTCAAGCCCGGTTCGGGCAACCCCATCGGCGGCCAGACCGTGGCGATCAAGTGCTGGGGCCGCAGCATGGAGGACCGCCTGATCCGGCAGCCGACCAGCGTCAAGAGCGCCCTGGGCGAGAACCCCAAGCGGGTCTACGGCAACAAGGACAAGCTGCCCTCCACCCGCCAGGGCGTGGCCGCCGTCATCCGCGACGCCTTCACCAAGGCCCAGGACTACCGGGCCAGGCGCGAGCACGCGGCCTCGGAGGGCACCCCGTTCGACCGCGACAACACCCTGGAGGTGCTGGTCCGGGTCCTGGACGGCGAGCTCCCGTGGTGCCAGCACACGCACCGCGCCGACGACATCCACACCGCGATGCGCCTGGCCGACGAGTTCGGCTACCGGCTGATCATCAACCACTGCACCGAGGGCCACCTGCTGGCCGACGAGATCGCCGAGCGCGGTATCCCCGTCATCACCGGCCCGCTCATGACCAGCCGCTCCAAGGTGGAGGTCAACAACAAGACCCTGGCCAACCCCGGCATCCTCGACCGGGCGGGCGTCAAGGTCGCCCTGACCACCGACCACCCGGTCGTCCCGATCGAGTTCCTGGTCCACCAGGCCACCCTGTGCGTCAAGGAGGGCATGGACCCGGTCTCCGCGATCCGCGCCCTCACGGTCAACCCCGCCGAGATCATGGGCATCTCCGACCGGGTCGGCTCCCTCAAGCCCGGCCTGGACGCCGACGTGGTCGTGTGGTCGGGCGACCCGCTGGACGTGATGAGCCGCGCCCTGCGCGTGTTCGTCGAGGGACGCGAGGTCTACACCTACGACGAGCGCACGCGCGAGCGCACCGTGCTCGACGCCTACTACCGCGAGGGGTGAACGGCCGCGCCGGGACTCCCGAGCAGGGACCCCGGCGCCCCGCCGCCGGACGGCGGTCAGACGGCGGGCTGACCGGGCGTGTCAGCCCGCCGACCGGTACGGAGGCGTCACGGGTGGGGGAGCGGGCCGGGGCCCGCGGAACACGTCCTCCTCCTAGGACAGCCCCACGGTCCTGAAGGGGGCCCCGTCCGGCGGCGCCGCGGCGCCGCCGGACCCCTCGGCCCCGCGGACCGCCACGGTGACCTTCTCCATGCCGGTCCTGCGCAGCACCTCGTCCGGGCCCGCGGCGCACAGCGGCGTCAGGACGACCGGGGAGCCCGCCGCGACCGGGGCCAGCAGCAGCTCCGCGCCCTCGCCGAGCAGGGCCAGCGGGGCGTCGGGTTCGGCGAACAGCGCCACGCGGTCCTCGGCGTCCAGCTCCCACCGGTCCGCCCAGCGGCGGCCCCCGGCGGCCAGCTCCGCGCCGGTCCGGACGCCGGAGCCGCGCAGCGCGGGCGCCCCCGGGTCCACCGGGTAGGACGAGAAGTGGTCCCCGTGCCCGCGCACCTCCACCGAGTAGTCGAGCACCATGGGCGGCACCTCGGCCAGCGGCAGCCCCAGCGGGTGCAGGGACGTGCCCACCACCTCCTCGGCGCCGCTGTCCAGGGCGGCCTCCAGGCGGTCGGCGTCGGCCACGGCGACCTGGGCGCCCCCGGGCAGGTCCGCGCCGGGCCGCGCGAACTCCGCCACGGCCCCCACCGACCAGCACGAGACCAGCCACACCAGCGACTGCCAGTGCACCGGCAGGGCGAGCACCACCCGGTCGTCCGGTTGCGCTCCCAGACCGTCCACCAGCATGTTCGCGGTCTTGGACACCCAGTTGTCGAAGGTGGCGCGGGACAGCTCCACCCGGCCGCCCGAGGCGTCGTAGGAGGTCACGAACGGTCGGGTCGGGTCGTCGGAGACCAGGGCGCGCCACAGCTGCGCGGGAGTTTCGGACATGACCGCCACTCTAGGGTGTCACACGGGGTCCGCGCGGGCCCCGCGGGCGAGCCGCCGCGGGTGTGCGTTGGTACCGGGGAGCTGTCAGAGTTGCCCCATGCGCCTGCTCCCCGGACGGTTCCTCGCCCGTGCCACCGCGCTCCCCGCGATCGCCGTCTCGGCCTGGCTCCTGGTGGCCTTCCCCCTCCTGGCCCTGGGCTCCCTCACCCCGCTGACGGCAGCCGTCCTCGGAACGCCCGCCGTGCTCGCGGCCTGCGTCCTGGTGCCCCGGCTCATCCCGGAACCGCCCGACCAGGAGGACGCGCCCTGGTGGCCGGTCGTCCTCGTCGTGCTGATCGCGGTCGCCTTCGCCGCCGTGCAGATCGCCTACCACGCCGAGACCCTGGTCATCCGCCGCGACCCGGCCTCCTACGCCATGTACACGGCGTGGATCGCGGAGAACGGGTTCCTGCCCATCCCGCAGCAGCGCGGGCTCATCGCGGGCGACGACCCCTCGCTCAGCTACGAGAGCCTGGCCCACTACCAGCGCGGCGACGTCATCTGGCCGCAGTTCATGGCCGGTGCCCCCCTGGTGACCGCCATCGGCTACTGGCTGGGCGGGCTCGACGGGATGCTCGTCACGACGCCGGTCCTGGGCGCGCTGGGCGTGCTCACCTTCGCCGGGCTCACCGCGCGCCTGGTCGGGATCCGCTGGGCGCCCCTGGCCGCCCTGGTCCTGGCCGTGTGCCTGCCCCAGCAGTGGGTCAGCCGCTTCACCTACAGCGAGCCCGTCACCCAGATCCTGCTGCTGGGCGGCCTGGTCCTGGCCTACGACGCGCTCGTGCGGCGCACCCGGATCACCAACCGGTGGTCGTCCGCGCACACGCTGGCCGCCGTGGCGGGACTGGCGTTCGGCCTGGGGCTGGTGGTGCGCATCGACGCGATCCGCGACCTGCTGCCCGTGATCGGGTTCGTCGGCCTGCTGCTGCTCGCCCGCCGGGGGCAGGCCCTGCCGCTGCTGGGCGGGCTGGCCGCGGGCGTGGGGCTGGGACTGTACGCCGGGTACGGGCTGTCCCTGCCCTACCTGGAGTACCTCTCCGACTCCCTCAACCCCCTGCTGCTCATCAGTGCCGCCGTCATCGCCGTCACCGTCGCGGCCACCGCCGCCCTGTGGCGCCACGGCGTCCCGCGCGTGGAACGCGTGCGCTGGCTGCCCGACGCGGTGGCCGCGCTGGCCCTGCTCGCCATGGCGCTGTTCGCCGTGCGCCCCCTGCTGTGGCCGGACTACGGGCACGGCAGCGACTTCACCGACGGCTGGGTCGCCTACGTCCAGCAGCGCGAGGGCCTGCCCCTGGAGGGCAGCCGCACCTACTACGACATGAGCCTGTACTGGGTGGGCTGGTACGTGGGCCTGGCCACGGTCCTGTTCGCCTCGGTCGGCGTCGCCCACGTGCTGCGCCGCCTCTTCCAGCGGCGCGACCCCCAGTGGCTGCTGCCCGCCATGCTGCTGGTGTGGACGGTCGGCACCACCCTGCTGCGCCCCGCCATCACCCCCGACCACCCCTGGGCCAGCAGACGGCTGATCGCACTGGTCATCCCGGCGTTCATCCTGTTCGCCGTCTGGTTCCTGGCCTGGCTCACCCGCTACTGCGCCGTCGCCGCCCACTCCGGCCGGAGCACGGCGGTGGCCCGCGCCCTCCCGGTCGTGGTCGCCGCCAGCGCCGCGGTGGCGCTGCTCGTCCCCACCGCGGGCACGGCGGCCGCCGGGATCATGGGGTACAGACAGGACGTCGGCAGCGTCGCCGCCACGCACCGGCTCTGCGAGACGCTGCCGGAGGACGCCTCGGTGGTCGTGGTCGACTCCGACATGGCCGGGAACTACATGCCGCTGCTGCGCAACGTCTGCGGGGTGCCCACCGCCTCCATGGACGAGCCGACCCCCGGGGACGTGGACCGCGTCGTCTCCGAGATCCACGACCGCGACCGCGACGCCGTGCTCGCCGCCTCCGACTGGCAGGTCCTGGAGGACCTCACCGGCGGCGAGGCCGAGCCGGAGCGACCCTTCCACGTGATCGCCCGGATGGACCCGAGTACCCTCATGGAACCGCCGACCGGTTCCTGGGCCTTCAGGGGAAGCGTGTGGGTGTCCGTGTTCCCCGACGGGGGATGAGGGCCCGGCCCGGCCCCTCCCGATCCCATCCCGCTGAAGAAGAACCCATGAGCGACAGACGCGACGACGCACCCAGGCAGAACGGCGGGGGCCACCCGGNCCCTGCTACAACGAGGAGAACCACGTCGTCGACGAGGTCAAACGGATCTGCGGCGCCATGGACGCCTCCGGGTACTCCTACGAGCTGCTGGCCGTGGACGACGCCTCCACCGACGAGACCCTGGCCCGGCTGCGCGACGTGGAGCCCCTCTACCCGCACATGCGCGTCATCGCGTTCGGGCACAACGGCGGGTCGGGCACCGTCCGCCGGATCGGCAGCCAGCGGGCCCGCGGCGAGTTCGTCGTGTGGACCGACGCCGACATGAGCTACCCCAACGAGCGCATCCCCGAGCTGGTCGGCATGCTGGAGGAGGACCCCGAGACCGACCAGGTCGTGGGCGCGCGCACCCAGGAGATGGGCAGCCACAAGGCCCTGCGGGTGCCCGCCAAGTGGGTCATCCGCAAGATCGCCGAACGCCTCACCAACACCCGCATCCCCGACCTCAACTCGGGACTGCGCGTGTTCCGCCGCGACATCGCCCGCCCCTACCTGCGGCTGCTCCCGCCCGGGTTCTCCTGCGTCACCACCATCACGCTGGCCTTCCTGTCCAACCAGCACCCCGTCAGGTACGTGCCGATCGAGTACGCCAAGCGCGCGGGCACGTCCAAGTTCCACTTCGTCGGCGACGCCTACCGCTACATCCTCCAGGTGCTGCGCATGGTGATGTACTTCAACCCGCTCAAGGTGCTCATGCCGCCCGCCCTGGTGCTGCTGGGGGTCGGCGCCGCCAAGTTCGTCTTCGACCAGGTGCGCAACCCGCTCTACATCCCCAACAACACCGTCATGATCCTCATGACGGGGCTGATCATCGCGGCGATCGCCCTGCTGGCCGACCTCATCGTGCGCTCCAGGGAGAGCGCGTGAGCCCGGCGGCCCGGGTGGCCCTGGTCGGGCCCGCCCACCCCTACAAGGGCGGCGGCGCCCGGCACACCACCGAGCTGGCGCACCGGCTGCGCGCGCTCGGCCACCCCACGGCCGTGGAGTCCTGGCGGGCGCAGTACCCGGCCGCCCTCTACCCCGGCCGGCAGACCATCGAGGAGCCCGAGGGCGAGCCCTACCCCGGCACCCGCCACGAGCTGGCCTGGTACCGGCCGGACGGGTGGTGGCGGACCGGGCGGCGCCTGGCCCGCGACGCCGACCTGGTGGTGCTCACCCTGTTCTCCCCGGTGCAGGTGCCCGCCTACCTGGGCGTCCTCGCCGGGGCGCGCTCCGTGCGGCGTTCCGGGGGCGCGCGGGTGGTGGCGCTGTGCCACAACGTGCTGCCCCACGAGCGGCGGGCCGCGGACGTGTCCCTCGTGCGGGCCCTGCTGCGGCGGGTGGACGGCGTGGTCGCCCACTCGCCCGAGCAGGCGCGCCTGGCCGAGGGACTCAGGAGGCCCGGGGCGCGGCGGCCCGTGGTCGCCGAGATGCCCCCGCACCTGCCCGAGACCGGCGGCGCCGCGGACCCGGCGCCGGGGGAGCGGCGGCACCTGCTGTTCCTGGGCATCGTCCGCCCCTACAAGGGGGTGGACCTGCTGCTGCGCGCCCTGGCCGACGGGGCGCCCGAGGACGTGGCGCTCACCGTGGCCGGGGAGTTCTGGGGCGGCACCGCGGAGCTGGGGGAACTGGCCGCCGGGCTGGGGATCGCCGACCGGGTGCGGCTGCGGGACGGGTACGTCCCCGCCGGTGAGCTGCCGGAGCTGTTCGCCTCGGCCGACGCGGTGGTGCTGCCCTACCGCACCGCCACCGCCACCCAGAACGTGTGGCTGGCGCACGAGCACGGGGTGCCGGTGGTGGCCACCCGCGCCGGGACCCTCCCCGACCACGTGCGCGAGGGGGTCGACGGCCTGCTGTGCGCGCCGGGCGATGCCGCCGACCTGGCCCGCGCGCTGGGGGAGTTCTACACGCCGGGGGAGCCCGAGCGGCTGCGCGCCGGGGTCCGCCCGGGGGAGGCCGAGCCGTACTGGCGGG